>OMXT01000003.1 GCA_900315125.1 uncultured Eubacteriales bacterium | reverse complement strand
GCTGGCAAACGCTGTTATTCACAGGACATGGGATGTACCTGCGGAGGTCACAGTATTTATGTACGATGATCGGGTAGAAATTACTTCCCCAGGGGGGCTGGTATCTGGTCTTTCCAGGGAAGAGTATCTCAGAGGAGGCATTTCCATACCAAGAAACCGGATTCTGGCGGAAGTTTTTCTCAGGATAGGAATGATAGAAAAACTGGGCACAGGAATACGGAAAATAAAAAGTCTGTATGAAAATAATGCTGTGAAACCCGTCTTTGAGGTTATGCCTAATTCCATCCGGGTCACGTTACCGGTGGTTAATAAAGCAGGTATGACAGAAGATGAGCTGGAAGTTTATCACGTCCTGTCAAGAACAGTCCCCCTGTCTTCAGGTGAAGTTGCCAGTCGGCTCCCCTTTGGGAAGTCAAAGACGTTAGTAATATTAAAGAGACTTGTAGAAAAAGATATCGCTGCAGTTGAAGGAAGCGGCAGGGGCACGAAATATCGGCTTAGATAGCCTGCATTGCAATATTTGGACGCCGGGTTACCGGCAGTTTAGTGAAGAAGAGTCGCTGAACTGCCGGCAGCCCGGCTTTTTTCGTTGCGAAAAAATTGAAAAAGTTTTCAAATGAGCTTGTTTTTTGCCCTTCCCAACGCCTACCACTTGAGGGAATGTGTTCAGAGAAGGAGGAAAAGAAGAATTCAATGGACCATAACGCATACGGACTGCTCATATATCCAGATGATATGAGCAGCGAGATCGACGCCCTTCTTTCGGGTGACAGCGTAAGAGAACGCTATCACAAAAGCCATGACCGGTCCTGGATCACCCTGGTCCAGGACCCGGGCCTTCAGTATGGGCTCCGTCTTTTGAGCGAGACGCAGCAAAGGATCATCGAGAAGCTGATGCTGGGAGATGGGAACGTGCTTGACGTGAGGAGAGAGCTCGGGATGTCAGCGAGGGAGACCCGGATCCAGATCCGGAACATCCGAAGAGTGCTGCTTCGATATATGTGAGGGAGGAATGTCAAGGATGGAAGTCAAAGCGCGTACTGGAACTCTACCGGGATCTCTGCGTCCAGTGCCCCGGAACGAGCCGGACAGGTATGGATGTGCCTGCTCCGGGAGAGAATGAGAAACTTAGAAGAGCTCTGGATTATCTGGAGCGCTTTCCCGCCGATGAGGATCAGGGAACGTTCGAGCATATCGTGTATGAGTGCTGCGAGCCGTCCTGGATGGCGGAGCTGGTGCATACCGCTGTGCTGAAGGTCCGTGAGTTCGCCGGCAGCGGGAGCACGTATGAAACGATCCTTACCGGGTATTACATGAGCCAGTTCCCTTTGGCAGAAGGTGATCTGGTGAGTGCGCTCCGTGTGGATCGGAGCACGTATTACCGGAAGAAGAAAGAAGCGGTCCTGCTCTTCGGCGTCTATTTCTGGGGGCAGGCGATCCGGCAGATGCGCTGCACATTGGGGATCGCATCGTGAATGCGCCCTTCGTCTGCTTTTGAAAAATTTAAGTCTATCCATGCGACGGAAATGCGACGTTTATGCGACGAAAATACTACGGATATGAGACGCGATTGCGCCTTACGTGCTACTGACTTCCTTATTTCCCTATGATAAGGTAATACCAGAGCAGGAGAGCAGAACTCAAGTGCTCGAAGGGGTAACGAAATAAGGAGGGATGAGAATGACTAAGAGACTATGTATCAGGGACACGGGAAGCGACCGGAAGGTCAAGCCCCGCGTCATGGATGTCGTCATCATCAACGGCAGGATCCTTCTGGAGGTAAAGAATACCAAAGGAGAAGTACAGATCCCGCTGGCGGATGTGATCCGCCAGATCGAGCAGGCAGCAGGAACACAGTAAGAGCTCAGGCGAGAGCCTGAGAAAACAACAGGGATTATGCACTGAAATGCGTTGATTTTCTCTTGAAAATGAAATATAATTGCATTAACAGGAGGAAATCAACGTGATCATATCGACAGAACAGCTCGTAATGAAGTACGCGGGGTATAAGAGCCCGCATCATAAGATACAGTCGATGGTGAAGCAGGGAGAACTGATCCCGCTGAAACGCGGACTCTATGAAACGGATCGGCACACCGCAGGATACATGCTTGCCAATGTGCTTTACGGTCCGTCATATCTCTCGTTTGAGTATGCTTTGTCATATTATGGCATGATACCGGAACGAGTCACGGTATATACATCTGCGACCAGGAACAAGCGACGGAAGAAGGAATTTCAAAATCAATTTGGAACTTACACCTATCAGGACATCCCGGCTGCTGCCTATCCTTATGGTTATACCAGGGTCGAGGCGGAGCCATATCCTTATCTGATTGCGGATCGAGAGAAGGCGCTCTGTGATGAGCTTGCGATTCTTCCGCCCATCCGCGGCAGGAAGGCCTTTGAGGAATACCTGTTTGAAGGGATGCGGCTGGATGAGGATATTTTCGAGGAGCTGGATTCTGAGAAGCTGAAGAAGCTGGCAGGGCTGTACCGGCGGACGAATCTGGAGCAGCTGGTCCGCTTGATCGAAGGAGGAGCAACATACGATGAATGAAGCGATAGGAGCGATGATCCGAAAATATCATTGTGAAACCAGTGAGGATTATGAGAATGCGCTGATCGAGATCGTGCAGGAGATCGCGCTGCTCGGCCTTTCCAGAAGTAATTTTTTCTCTCGCGGCGCGTTCTACGGCGGCACGGCACTTCGTATATTTTATGGATTACCACGGTTCAGCGAAGATCTTGATTTTTCGCTGGAGCAGCCGGACCATGAGTTTCAGCTGGAGGAGTATCTTCCCTGCGTGGAACAGGAGCTGGACGCGTATAACTTCAAGATGACCGTAAGAAAAAAGAAAAAGACGAAGGACAGCGCGGTTCAGTCAGCCTTTATCAAGGGAAATACTGCGCAAAACATTTTGGAGATCACACCGCGGGATGACATATTATCCCAGATACATTCGCACGCTTCATTAAAGATCAAATTTGAAGTCGATACGAATCCGCCGGGCGGAGCAGGCTATCAGATCTTGAACGCGCTTTCGCCAACACCATATCAGGTACGGCTATATGATAAAGAATCATTGTTCGCTGGAAAGATCCATGCTGTTCTTTGCAGGGACTATAAGAATCGTGTGAAGGGAAGAGACTTCTATGATTACATCTGGTATCTGCAAAATGGCATAGGAGTCAATCTGTATCATCTGCAGAAACGGATGGAGCAGTCAGGAAAATGGGATCCAGAAGAGAATTTGGCATTTGACAGGCTAAAGGAACTTTTGATTCAGAGATTCCAGGCAGTGGACTATAACAGTGCCAGGGAAGATGTATCAAGGTTTCTTAACCGGAGAGATCGTAGTGATTTGTCTCTGTGGAACAGTGATTTCTTCTGTGATATTACAGAAAGATATCTGCGTGAAAGCTGAATGAGGGGATTCTGGGGAAAGTACAGATTCCACTGGAAGATGTGATCCGCCAGATCGAACAGGCGGCAGCGCCGCAGCAAGAGCTCAGGTGAAAGACTGAGAAAACAACCAAATAGGAGAGCTACGAGCCGTTGATCCGCATTGCGACGAGGTCCAAGCGCCGAGTTATCAGCAGTTTAGTGAAGGATAGTAACTAAGCTGCCGGTACTCGGCGCTTTTTCTTTTTAGCGGATTCGGGGTTCGTGTTCATAGAACGTTATTACTTATGGATGGGCCATCCGGCAGGAAGACCCGAAGCAGCTGGAAGGAGGAACGGCGGAGGCCAGAGTCTGGAGCATTAGAATCAGGAAAAGAGTGTTTTTAATAAAGTTCCTGGATGCTGCCTTACAAACGGCCTCTCCCAAGGCTTATATGTGGAAGGGATTTTAGCAGGGCTTAGTCATCCGGAAGAAGATGTTTCGGAAAAATTCGGTACACGTGGAAGGTCCGATCGACGGAGATGAATGCTTAAAACACCGGGATTCGAAAAAATATTTGGGATGTTTCAGAAAAAAATTCAAAAAGAGACTTAATTTTTACGGTTTTCGTGTCCTAAAGGTGAGAGGACAATTTCACAGGAGGATGTTTTTAAAAAGGTCCCTGAGTCAGGGTTTCCAAACAGCCTCTCTCCTGGCTTATAAGTGGGAGGCCTTTTCGGAAGGCTGAGCCTGAAGAAGAACTCCAAAACCAACTGCATCTTAACTAACCAAATCACAACTAAATTCACAAGCCTGAATTACGTAATAGGGCGAATGGATACAGATCATGATCTGTGCCTTATAAAAGGACGGACCGGAGATGTACCCGCAGCTTTCTATACGCCGAATTCAGGCTTGTCTGCTGCCGTCCCTCTGTCCGTTCT
>OMXT01000071.1 GCA_900315125.1 uncultured Eubacteriales bacterium | reverse complement strand
TAAGCGGTCTTGGCGGAATTGGCAGACGCGCACGGTTCAGGTCCGTGTGGGAAACCATGGGAGTTCGAATCTCTTAGACCGCACCATTTATCTGGCTGCTCCGGGTAGTGTTACACTTCTGGAGCAGTTTTTTTATATTTTTGCATGTCAGTCATGTGCAGTCCTCCCTGTCTCCGTATGACCAGGGCTGACGCACGGGCTGTCCCGGCTCAGCCCCGGAAGGGGAGTTCCAGCGGTTTGCCGTCCACCGACGCACTTACCAGCTGATCGCCGCCGTCGTATACCAGTTTAAGGGAGAAGAAGTCCCGCCTGGTCTCCAGGAGCCGGAAGAAGATCCGGTCTCCCTCCCAGAGGTTCAGCTGGCTGACATTCTCCTTATTCACCCAGACCAGGTCTCCTTCGTCGCATTCCGCAAGATCCCCTTCCAGACCGCCGGCAGTATAGAGGAACATATATTCCGTAACGCCATCGCCGGAAATAAATGTGACGATGCCCCGGAGGCGCCAGTCCTTCAGCAGACATCCTGTCTCTTCCCGGACTTCCCGGAGCAGGCATTCCTCCGGACTCTCGTCCTTCTCGAAATGTCCGCCGATGCCGATCCATTTGTCTTTATTGATATCGTGTTCTTTTTTCGTGCGGTGGAGCATAAGCCATTTACCGTCTTCTTCTATGTAGCAAAGTGTAGTAAGTCCCATGTTCATTGCCTCCTCAGGGATTCATTTTAACATAAAATTAATACGGCAGAACGCATATTTAGTTGTACCCTTCTGAGATTTGTGATATCGTTAGTCAGGAAAATGATAAACTGCAGCAGAAGGGGGCAGACACAATGGAAACAAAGAAATGTATCGAGACCAGACATAGCGTCAGAAAGTTCACGGAAGAGCCGGTCAGCCGTCAGGCGGTAGAAGAGCTTGTTCATCTGGCGTCCTGTGCTCCGTCATGGAAAAACACCCAGGTCGTACGGTATTACGCCGTAGAGGATCCTGAAATAAAAAAGAACATTGCGGAGAACTGTGTGCTGGGCTTTGTATATAATACCAAGACGATCATGCGGGCGCCGCTGCTCATGGTGCTGACCTGCGTTCACGGCATATCCGGCTTTGAGAAAGACGGTGAGCCCACGACAGGGAAGGGAGACCGCTGGGAGGTCTTTGACGGCGGGATTGCCGCACAGACACTGTCCCTGGCGGCTCACGACATGGGTCTTGGCGCAGTGATCATGGGCATATTTGATGATAAGAAAGTGGCGGAAGCGCTGGGATGCCCGGAGGAGGAGATCCCCATGGCATTGATCGCCCTGGGACATCCGGCAGCGGAAGCAAAAGGACCAGGCAGGAAAGACGTCAGCGAGCTGCTGACCTGGAAATAATAAATGAAATATGGCAGCAGGATCCCTGTACAGGCGGCGGACCTGCTGTTTTTGATTCTGCGCTCATTATAGTCGTTCTATTCGCAATTTTACATTTGGATAAATTTCCTCTTGCAAAACTCTGATGCCGTGTTATAATGGATAAGTCGGCGGGGTGTGGCGCAGTTGGTAGCGCGCTGTGTTCGGGACGCAGAGGCCGTGAGTTCGAGCCTCACCACTCCGACCAACAGAAACAGGGCTGTTTTAAAGGTAAACTTTAAAGCAGCCCTGTTTCGTTATGTCGAGAATAATGCCTGTCAGCGGTCGTCGATATCCTTCAGCGCAGACGCAGCGTAGTCCATAAACCGGCGTACGGCCGGTGAGGCCTTTGTTTCAGGAAGAGATGCCATGCCGAATGTCACGCTCTGGGGCGGATCCAGAGGACGGATCCGGACGTCAAAATCCCAGGAGCGGGTGCACAGCCGGTTCATGATGCTCATTCCAAGGCCCTGTTCGATCAGGGAAAGGACCGCGCCGTTTTCAAATGTGGAAAACCGGATGGTCGGGGACAGGTGATTGCGCTGGAATAATGCGATCACATCGTCGTCATGGCCGAGGGCGGGCATGATGAACTGTTCCTGGTTCGTCCGATCCAGAGGATAAGCGTCATTCTCTGCCAGGGGATGGTCCGCGGGCAGGACTGCGATCATGGGATCTTCTGCCAGAGGGAGCCAGTCGTATTCCATGCCTTCCATATATGTAAAAAAAGCGAGGTCTGCCCGTCGGTCATCCAGCCAGGCGCAGATCTCCTGACGGACCCCTTCCATCAGGTGGATCTGAATATGGGGATAAAGACCTTCGAACTCTCGGATCACCCGGGGCAGCCAGTAAGTGGCAATGCTGGGATAGGCGGCAAGAGTAACGCTGCCCGTAGCCAGCCCCTTGATATCCGACGCCGTTTCGTACAGATTGCTTTCTGCGGCGATCAGTTCCCGCATCAGGGGAAGACAGCGAAGACCGTTATCGGTAAGGGTCACCCCTCTTCTTGTACGGATGAGCAGGGCAAATCCCAGGTCTTCTTCCAGCGCGCGAACGAGCTGACTGACCCCGGAGGGAGTATAGCCCAGTCTGGCGGCGGCAGCGGTAAAGCTCCCGGTATCCGCTGCAGTAACGAACGCTTTGCATCGTGCGGTTTCCAAAAAATCACCTCTTTTCTGTTTTTTCATTATATCACATTTTTTATGCGGGACGGGTACAAAGCCATGGCTTTGCCGCATCTTGTCACACCGGTGTGTTTTCCTGTATAATTACTGTTAAGAAACGCATATATAACGGAGGATGACGATGGATATTATACTCATGGCGGCGCTGGTCCCGCCCCTGATACTTCTGGTACTGGTCTACCGGCTGGATAAAATAGAGCGGGAGCCGCTGCCCCTGATCATAAAACTATTTATCCTGGGCGGGCTGTCCACATTCCTGGCGGCGATCATAGAGAATGTCCTGGCTTATATGCTGGAGGGGACCATGGATCCCAATTCTACACTGTTCCGGGCGATAAATTATTTCCTGGTCGTCGGATGGACGGAAGAAGGGTGCAAGCACATGGCGCTGAAGCGTTCCAGCTGGAAGCACCCGGCTTTTGATTACCGGTTCGATGCTGTTGTCTATTCTGTCACTGCTGCTCTGGGCTTTGCGGCGGTGGAGAATATCAGCTATGTGATCAACCTGGGACTGACCGTTGCGCCTTACCGGGCCCTGACGGCGATTCCGGGTCACTGTATCTTCGGTATATACATGGGGTATTATTACGGTATGGCCAAGCACTGTGAACGCATGGGTGAGCGGGTGAAGCAGTCCCGTTACCAGTTCCTGAGCATATTTATGCCCATGCTGCTCCACGGATTCTATGATTTCTGCGCTACATCGAGAAGCAGTACGATGAGTCTGGTTTTTCTCGGATATATCGTGCTGCTGGATATCTTGTCCATCCGGGCGATCCGCCGGTTTTCCAGAAACGACCGGCTGGTCTGACGGCACAGGAATTTCGTGGAATTTGTTGTAAATACCAGTTAACAATGATAAGAATTTGTGGTATAACATAATTAATGAATCTGAAAGGAGAATTACTTTAATGGCCAAGAATATTGATTGGGAAAGTCTCGGATTTGATTATACCGCCCTGGATTATCGCTATGTTGCGAGATGGAAGGACGGACAGTGGGGCAAGGGTGAACTGATCACCGATCCCACGGTACATATCAGCGAGTGCGCAGGCGTGCTCCAGTATGGACAGGCTGCCTTTGAAGGTCTTAAGGCTTACACGACCAAGGATGGAAGGATCGTTACATTCCGTCCGGACCTGAATGCGGAGCGCATGATCGATTCCGCCAACAGACTGGTCATGCCGCCGGTATCTAAGGAAATGTTCATCGAGGCAGTAGACGCCGTTGTCAAGGCGAATAAGGAATATGTTCCTCCTTATGGAACAGGCGCTACTCTTTATATCCGTCCGTATATCTACGGATGCGGACCGGTCATCGGCGTTGCGCCGGCGCCGGAATACGAGTTCCGTATGATCGCCATGCCCGTAGGACGCTACTTTAAGGCAGGCGTCAAGCCGGTTGCTGTTAAGATCTCTGATTACGACAGAGCAGCCCCGATGGGTACCGGAATGATCAAGGCGAGCCTGAACTATGCCATGTCTCTCTATCCGGGAATGAAGGCTCATGAAGAAGGATATGCAGAGAACATCTATCTGGATCCCAAGACGAGAACCAAGATCGAGGAAGCCGGCGGAATGAATGTTATCTTCATCACCAAGGACGGAACGCTGGTAACGCCCAAGTCCAATTCTATCCTGCCTTCTGTAACACGCCGTTCCCTGGAGGTTGTTGCAAGAGATATTCTTGGCATGAAGGTCGAGCACAGAGAGGTCACACTGGAAGAAGTTCCTCAGTTTGAGGAATGCGGACTCTGCGGAACAGCAGCAGTTATCGCGCCGGTCGGCAAGATCAATAACCACGGTGAGGAGATCTGCTTCCCCTGCGGCATGGAAAAGGCTGGCCCGGTACTCCAGAAGCTCTATGATACACTGACGGGTATCCAGATGGGTACCGTCGAGGCGCCGGAAGGATGGATCCACGAGATCGAGTGCTGACAGCCGGTACATGCGGAAGTGAGTAAGGGAATATCATAGTATAAACAAAGAATAATATGGGACTGCTATGGATGGATGCCATCTGGGCAGTCCCGTTTTATTTGATAAGGTTGCGAAGATTCATTACGCATGTTAAAATGATTCTCGACGAGAAAGGAACTAAATAATGGAAAAACACGGTGGAAATATCTACAGGTACGATCACAGGATGTATGATTTCTCCGCCAATCTCAATCCCGCCGGCATGCCTGCCGCAGTGAGTCAGGCAGTGGCGGATCACATTGGCGATTACGAGAGTTATCCTGACCCGGATCAGACGGAGCTGAGATCAACCATCGCAGAATATTATAATATCAGTGTCAGCAGGGTCTGTTGCGGCAACGGAGCGGCAGACCTTATTTTTCGTATTGCGCTGGGGCTGAAACCGAAGAAGGCTCTGATCGTTTCCCCGACGTTCTCTGAATACAGGGAGGCTCTCTCACTGGCAGAATGTCATATCTGTGACTATATATTAGAAAGAGAAGATGGATTTCGGCTGGATGACCGGATTCTGACCAGGATAAGAGACGAGCGTCCGGACATTATTTTTCTGTGCAATCCCAATAACCCTACCGGAATAACCGTACCAAAGGATCTTGTTATATCAGTAATTTACGAGGCAAAGCGCGCAGGCGCCCGGGTCGTTATCGATGAATGCTTTATGGAATTCGTCATGGGCGCCGGTCATTATTCGGTTATGAGCGAAATCGAGCGTCTGCCGAATGTAATTATTCTTAAATCTTTTACCAAATATTATGCCATGGCGGGACTGCGGCTTGGCTACTGCATCTGCGGCGACCCGGATACCGCTGACATTATCCGCGGATGCATGCAGGCGTGGCCTGTTTCGACCGTCTGCTCTGTTGCCGGGATCGCAGCGCTGCGGTCAGAGGATCCCAGAGATGAGATCCGCGCCAGTATTGCGCTGCAGCGGGAACGGCTGATGAGCGGACTGCTGGACCTTGGATTCATGGCATGGCCTTCGGAAGCGAATTATATATTTTTCTGCAGTGATTTTCCGCTGGACGATGCGCTTCGGGAAAGGGATATCCTGATCCGAAACTGTTCCAATTATGTGGGCCTGGGCGACGGGTATTACCGCATCGCCGTAAGAACAGCAGAGGAAAACGATTATTTTCTTGCGATGCTCCGGCAGGTCGTCTCTGAAAGGAATCAGCATGAATAAAGAACGATATAAGCTGTACCAGGGGAAACAGCTCCGCTATGGCTATACAACGGGAAGCTGCGCCGCGGCATCGGCTTCTGCCGCCGCAGCCATGCTGCTTGGCGGCGAATCCATTTCTGAAGTCCGTATCACGCTGCCCCGGGGAGAAACAGCGATGTTTGAAGTTAAGGAACCGGGCAGGAGCGGCCATTCTGCCAGGTGCTATATTACAAAAGACGGCGGCGACGATCCGGATGTCACATCCGGGCTCCATATATGCGCGGAAGTCAGCGCAGAGGAACCTGGTAAAGAGGACAGGGAGCAGAAGGAGCCGGACATTATCATCGACGGCGGCGAAGGCGTCGGCAGGGTCACCCAGGAAGGGCTGCAGTGCAGCGTGGGTGAAGCGGCCATCAATCCCGTCCCCCGGCGCATGATCGCAGAGAACGTCCGGGCTGTGGCGAAACGTTATGGATTCCGCGGCAGGCTGAATGTCGTTATTTCTGTTCCCGGCGGGGAAGAAACAGCGCAGAAGACATTCAATCCCCGGCTTGGGATCGTCGGCGGGATCTCTATCCTGGGCACCACGGGCATCGTAGAGCCCATGAGTGAGAAGGCGCTCATCGATACCATAAAAGTGGAGATTGATAAGCGGTATGCAGAGGATCCGGAGACGATCCTCATCATGCCCGGGAATTACGGCAGCGACTTCTGCAGAGAAGAACTGGGGCTGGATCTCTCACACAGCGCTGAGATATCGAACTATGTGGGAGAAGCCCTGGATTATATAAAATATAAGGGATTCCGGGAAGTGCTCTTCGTCGGGCATACGGGCAAACTGATCAAGACGGCGGCCGGGGTGATGAATACCCATTCTTCTTACGCGGACGCCCGCATGGAGGTGATCGGAGTTCACGCGGCATGCTGCGGCGCGCCGGCGGATAAAGTAGAAAAGATCCTCCATTGCCTGACGACGGACGAAGCCCTCTCGCTGATCCATGAGGAACCCTATTTTGAAGATGTAAAGCAGCGGATCCTTGAGCGGGCTATGTACCATTTAAAATTCCGACTCCGGGGGGATCGAAAGATCCGCGTTGAAGTCGTAATGTTTACGACGAAACGGGATAATATCATTGCCAGTCCCGGAGCATGGGAGCTGATAGAGAAAGTGAGAAAAAGATGAGAGCAGGAAAGATGTATGCGGTGGGTGTGGGTCCAGGCGACCCGCAGCTGCTGACGCTCAAGGCAGTTCAGGTCATCGGAAAATGCCCGGTCATTGCTTTGCCCGCCAGCGGTAAAGAAATTAATATCGCCGGGAAGATCGCGGCGGAATATATAAAAGAGAAAGAGATCGTTGAGTGCGGCATGCCCATGACCACAGATAAAGAAGAAAGGAACCGCGTTCACGACCTGGCTGCCGGGCAGATTGCGGCCATCCTTGATCAGGGCAGGGATGTGGCGTTTCTCACCCTGGGAGATCCGTCCATATACAGCACGGTCATGTATGTTCTTCAGCGGGTCAGAGACCGGGGCTATGAAACAGAAATGGTTCCGGGGATCACTTCTTTCTGCGGCGCGGCGGCAAGCCTTGGGATCTCCCTCTGCCAGGACGATGAGATGCTTCACATCATACCGGCCTGCTACGAGGGAACGGGCGACAGCATGGCTGGTACCAGAGTACTGATGAAGTCGGGAAAGAAGATTGTGGATATAAAAGAAAGCCTCAGGGGCAGGCACGCCATGGCTGTGGAAAATGCTACAACGGAAGAGGAGCATGTCTGGAAGGATATTGATGATATGAATGAAATACCCGGATATTTTACCATGGTCGTGGTTCCCGGGGAGAAAGAAAAGGAGTAGAGTATGGTTTATTTTATCGGAGCAGGGCCGGGAGCATGGGATCTGATCACCGTTCGGGGAGCAGAAAAGCTGCAGACAGCCGATGTCATTATTTATGCCGGATCCCTCGTCAATCCCAAACTGCTGGAGTATGCGAAAGAAGACTGCAGGATCTATAACAGCGCGGAAATGACACTGGAGCAGGTCATAGACGTCATGAAGGAATTCCGGGACTGCAGCGTGGTGCGTCTTCATACTGGGGATCCCTGCATTTACGGGGCGATCCGGGAGCAGATGGATCTGCTGGATGAACTGGAGATCCCCTACGAGTATGTACCCGGCGTCAGTTCCTTTATCGGCGCAGCTTCTGCGCTGAACGCGGAATACACGCTGCCTAACGTCAGCCAGACCGTTATCCTGACCCGCATGGCAGGACGTACCCCCGTTCCGGAGAAGGAAGAGATCGAAAAACTGGCAGCCCATGGCTCCACCATGATCATATTTCTGACGTCCACCATGCTGACAGAGCTTTCTGAGCGGCTCATCGCCGGCGGTTATGCGCCGGATTCGCCGGCGGCTATTGTCTATAAGGCAACATGGCCGGACCAGAAAGTGATCCGCACAACAGTGGAGGGGATTCCCCAGGCTGCGGAAGAAAACGACATCCACAAGATGGCGCTGATCCTCGTGGGCGGGTTCCTCGGCGATCGCTATGAGCGCTCCAAATTATATGATCCCGCATTCACCCACCAGTTCCGCGAGGCGTCGAAATGATCGGGATCCTGGCTTTTACAGACAGGGGTATAGAACTGGGACGGCGGGTCGGCGGCTTTCTGGAGAAGGCAGGATGGGACGTAGGTTTCTATAATAAGGAACAGGAAACAGGCAGGGAATATACAGCCCGGCATTTTCAGGAATATGACGGTCTTCTCTTTATAGGAGCCGCGGGGATCTGCGTGCGTATGATCGCGCCCCACGTCCGCTCCAAGGACAGAGACCCGGCCGTGATTGTCATGGATGAACTGGGACAGTATGTGATCCCCATACTTTCCGGGCATATCGGCGGAGCCAACCGGCTGGCAGAGGTCATCGCATCGTTTACTGGCGCGGTGCCTGTCATTACGACGGCTACAGACATCAATCACCGGTTCGCCGCGGACGTGTGGGCAGTGGGCTGCGGCTGCACCATTGAGGACATTTCTATGATCCGGTATATCTCGTCAGCCGTTCTCCGGGGCGATAAGGCAGGGCTCGATCCGGGGAATTTTGCTGTAATCGGGAAAGTGCCGGAGGACCTGGTCCTCTGCGGCGGCGACGGTTTTCCTCTGAGCAGCGGAGAACAAAGCCAGGACCGGCCGGAGAAGCCGGACACTGGGATCTGCATCAGCCTGAAGGGCGGAAGAGGCGCCTTTGCCAGGACACTGAATGTGATACCGCAGATCGTTTCCCTGGGCGTTGGATGCCGCAGGGACACGGATCCGGAGATATTTGAAGAGGCTGTGGTCCGCGCGGCGGAACGCAGCGGGATCTCGATGAAATCGGTGGAAGCCATTGCGTCCATCGATCTGAAAAAGGACGAACAGTGCATGCAGGTCTTCGCTGATAAATACGGAATACCTTTCGTTACATGGTCTGCGGAGGAACTGATGGATGTGCCGGGAACGTTCGCCCATTCGGACTTTGTACAGAAAACCACCGGCGCGGATAACGTCTGTGAACGCAGCGCCGTAAAGCAGAGCGGCGGACGGTTGATACTAAATAAGACAGTAGCGGAAGCCGGGGTCACGGTCGCTGCTGCATTGAGAACATGGGAGTGCAGGTTTTGAAAAAAATTTATGTTGTAGGCATCGGGCCCGGAGGCAGTCAGTTCATGACGCCTGCCGCCAGAGAAGCCATAGAGAAAAGTGATGTTGTCGTAGGGTACACCGTTTACGTCGATCTTGTCCGGGATCTGTGCGGCGGAAAAAAAGTGGAGTCTACGGGCATGAAGAAAGAAGTGGACCGCTGCCGCCTGGCGCTGGATCATGCCCTGGCGGGAGAAACCGTTGCATTCGTATGCAGCGGCGACGCCGGCGTGTACGGTATGGCGGGCATTATGAGTGAGGTGGCAGAGGAACACCCGGAGGTGGAGATAGAGACTGTTGCCGGGATTACAGCAGCCTGCAGCGGGGCGGCTGTCCTGGGCGCTCCGCTGATCCATGATTTCGCCGTGATCTCCCTCAGCGATCTCCTGACGCCATGGGAAACCATAGAGAAACGGGTGCGCATGGCAGCGGAGGCGGACTTCGTTCTGGTGATATACAATCCCAAGAGTAAAAAACGCCGGGACTATATCGACAAAGCGGCGGCGTATGTTTCTGAGGCAAGGCCCTGGGATACCCCCTGCGGCTACGTGAAAAACATCGGCAGGGAAGGAGAACGTGCTGTAGTGTGCACCCTTAAGGATCTGGTCAACAATGATGATATAGACATGTTCACAACGATATTCATCGGAAACAGACAGACCCGTGTGATCAATGGAAGGCTGGTGACGCCCCGTGGCTATCGTGGGATCTGACCGCCTGGCGGTATTCGCCGGAACGACGGAGGGACATGAACTGGCAGCATATTTTCGCGACCGGGACATGCTGGAACGGGCGGATTTCTTCGTGGCGACGGATTACGGCAGATCGACGCTGTCTGATATCCCGGAAGCCCATATCATATGCGGGCGGCTGGGCCTGTCGGACATGCAGGAACGTCTCGGAGGCAATTACCGGCTGGTCATCGACGCCACCCACCCCTACGCCGTTGAGGTGACGGAAAATCTGAAGAACGTCTGCGGCAAAACAGGTCTGACGTATCTGAGACTCCTCCGGGAGGAGGATCCGGAGGAAAGGAGCCTGGAGCAGGACGCTGCAGGCAGAAATATCACGGTCGTCCGCAGTACGGAAGAAGCTGCCAGTCTGCTGGACAGTACAGAAGGGCGTTTTCTTCTGACAACAGGGGCCAAGGAGCTGCCTGTGTTCGCGGGCGTTCGGGAATTTCCGGCAAGGTGTGTGGCAAGAGTGCTGCCCAGCGAAAGCTCCCTGGAGGCATGCAGGAAAGCGGGGATCCCGATGAAAAGCATCATCGGCATGCAGGGCCCCTTTACCCTGGAGATGAACCGGGCAACCATGAGACAGTACGGTCTGCAGATACTAGTAACGAAAAGCACAGGAAAAGCCGGCGGATTCGCTGACAAGGCGGCTCTTGCCGACGAGGGATACCGGATCATTGTAATCGGGCGCCCCGTCGAGGAAGAAGGGCTGTCCATGAAAGAACTGAAAGAAAGGCTGGACAGAATATGAAAGTAATTGTTGCGGGCGCAGGCCCGGGATCGGACCTGCTCCTTACGGAACAGATGAAGCAAGCAGCTGCCGGCGCAGACACGGTACTGACGACGGAGCACCTGGCGGACACGGCCGCTTCTATCACTGACCGGTTTACGATCATGAAGATCGGCGACATGCTCCAATATATCAGGGAGCATGGAGACAGAGACGAAACGGTATGCATCCTTGCCAGCGGGGATACAGGGTATTACAGCATCGCCTCCACAGTACGGAGAATGCTCCCGGAAAAGGCTTCGCTGGAATTTATTCCCGGCATCAGCAGCATGCAGTATCTCTGCGCGGTAACGCAGCACAGCTACGAAAATATGCGGCTGATCAGCCTCCACGGAAGGGAAGGATCCATCATCCCCTATGTCTGTTACAATCCATCCGTTTTCGCGCTGACCGGCGGTGATACGAAAGCGGGCGACGTCATAAAGGATCTCGCGGACTGCGGTTTGGGCGGCGTAACGGTTTATGTGGGCGAGCGGCTGACCATGGAAAATGAACGCATTGTTTCCGGTACGGCGGCGGAGCTTTCCGGACAGAAATTCGGCGATCTTGCCTGTGTGATCATTGATAATCCCAAAGCAGCCGACCCGTACCGAAAGCTGGCCGATGAGGACTTTGTCCGGGGAAAGGCACCCATGACGAAGGAAGCGGTTCGGGATCTGGCGGCGGCGGAACTGGCGATCCACCCCGGGGATGTGGTCATCGACGTAGGCGCAGGAACGGGAGCCATGACATGCTGCCTTGCCCAGAAGGCTAGGGATTCCGTGGTTTATGCAATAGAGAAGAGCCCAGAGGCGGCGGCGCTGATCCGTCAGAATATGGAGCACCTGGGTATATACAATATCCGCCTTGTCTGCGGCAGCGCCCCGGAGGACATGAGCGGATTTCCCGCGGCGGACAAAGTCTTCATCGGCGGATCCTCGGGCAATCTGTCCGACATCGTCCGTCAGATATGGAACAAGTCGCCTGGTGCGGAGATCCTGGTAACGGCGGTAACGATGGAGACCCAGGCGGAAGCGTTCCAGCTGTTCGAAAAGCTGGGAGCGGACATCAGCGTCAGGCTGGTCAGCGCGGCGTCGGCTCATAAGCTGGGAAATTATCATCTGATGAAAGCAGACAATCCTGTCTGGCTGATAAAAGGAGTGCAGAAAATTTGAAGACCCAATGTCCCAGAATAATGATAACCGGCACAGGATCGGGATGCGGCAAGACGACGCTGACCTGCGGCCTGCTTTCAGCCCTTAAGCTTTCGGGGAAAAAGGCTGCCGCGTTCAAATGCGGTCCGGATTACATCGATCCCATGTTCCACACGGAGGTCCTGGGGACCCAGTCCCGCAATCTGGATCTCTATCTCTGCGGGGAGGAGACGGTGAAATACCTTTTTGCCAGAAATGCGGAGCAGGCGGATATCGCTGTGATCGAAGGCGTGATGGGCATGTATGACGGGTTGGGATTTCAGGATGACACTTGTTCGGCAAATCACGTAGCGAGAGTGACGGAAACGCCCCAGCTGCTGGCGGTGAACGTACGGGGGAAGAGCATTTCTCTGGCAGCGGAGATCAGCGGATATATGAATTATGCTCCCAACAGGCTGGCGGGGGTGATCCTGAATAACTGTTCTGCAGCCATGTATCCGGCGTACCGGAACATGCTGGATGAGCAGCTGGGGATCCGGTGCTACGGATATATGGAGCATCTGCCGGACGCTGAGGTGGGGAGCCGCCACCTGGGGCTGATCACTGCGGCGGAGATCGATGACCTGAAACAGAGAATGCGGCAGCTTGGCCAGGCAGCGCTGAAGACCCTCGACATGGAGGGAATCATGGCGCTGGCATCGTCGGCAGTACCGGTGGGGTACAGTGATCCTGAAATAACCAGAGTCTGCCGGGAACCGGTGCGCATCGGTATTGCGAAGGACCGGGCATTCTGCTTTTATTACCAGGACGCCCTGGATCTCCTGGAGGATCTGGGCGCGGAGCTTATTCCCTTTTCGCCGGTCCGAGACACTGGTCTGCCGGAGCATCTGGACGGACTTATTTTCGGCGGCGGGTATCCGGAGCTTTACCTCGAGCAGCTGAGCGGAAACGGGAGCATGCGCGGGGCGATCCGCGGAGCAGCCCGGCAGGGGATGCCGGTCTACGCGGAATGCGGCGGGTTTATGTATCTCGGAGAGTCCATAGAATCAGAGGGGAGGCGCTGGGAGACTGCCGGTGTGATCCCCGGCAACAGCCGCATGACGGACCGGCTGGTCCGGTTCGGCTATAAAGAACTGACGGCAGATAAGGATGGCGTGCTCTGCAGAGCCGGTGAAAAGACACGCTGCCATGAGTTCCATTACAGTGATACGGATACATACGGCGAGGATTTTACAGCGGAGAACCGGCGGGGCCGGACCTGGAAAACGGGCTGGCATACGCCGAGCCTCTATGCGGGTTATCCCCACATGCATTTTTGGAGCAATCCGGCATTTGCGGCGAATTTCGTTCGTGCATGCAGTTATTACCGGGACAGCGGGAACAAAGGCGGCGCCGGCGGGGAGGACAGCTCATGGAGATAGTGTATGCGGTCTGCCTGGGATTCCTCATAGACCTGATCCTGGGCGACCCGGCCTGGATGCCCCATCCCATCGTGTTTATCGGAAAACTGATCAGCGGCACAGAGAAGATCCTGCGCCGGCTCTTTCCAGCTTCGCCGAGGGGGGAAATGGCAGGCGGATTTTTCCTGACGCTCCTAGTGATCGGGATCTCAACGGCTGTTCCCTTGCTGATCCTTCTGGGTCTGGGATTCATCAGCCCCTGGCTGCGCTTTGCCGCGGAAATCATCTGGTGCTGGCAGATCTTCGCAGCGCGGTCTCTGAAGGAAGCGGCGCTGCGTGTCTATCGTGAAATAAAAGCGGAAAATCTGCCGGGAGCACGGAAATACCTGTCCTGGATCGTAGGAAGGGATACCGGGGATCTGGATTTTCCTCATATCATAAGGGCTGTGGTCGAGACGGTGGCAGAGAATGCTTCTGACGGGGAGATCGCCCCGATGATGTATCTCATGATATTCGGCGTGCCGGGAGGCTTTTTTTACAAGGCGGGGAACACCCTGGATTCCATGGTCGGATATAAGAACGAAAAATATCTTTATTTCGGCAGGGTCAGCGCCCGGTTCGACGATGTGCTGAACTGGATCCCCGCAAGGCTGACAGGTCTCCTGTTCTGCCTTGGAGCGGCGGCCACCGGACTGGATGCCCGGGGAGCATGGAGGATCTTCCGAAGAGACAGGATGCATCATTCCAGCCCCAACGCCGGGAATCCGGAATCCGCCTGCGCCGGAGCTCTGGGCGTTCAGCTTCTGGGACCGGCTTATTATTTTGGGGAGTTTTATGACAAGCCGACGGTGGGTGACGATGACCGGCCGGTAGAACCGGAGGACATCATAAAAGTAAACCGGCTCATGATGGCGGCTTCTGTCCTTTCGCTGGTGCTGATGGCAGCGGTCAGGACAGCGATTGCAGTCCTGGTATTCCGGCAGGGCTGGGCTTTGTTCTAAATAAAAAAAGGAGATATTATGGCGAAATCAATGATGGTGCTGGGCACGTGTTCCAATGCGGGAAAAAGCCTGATCACTGCGGGAATCTGCAGGATCCTTAAGAGAGAAGGATACCGGGTCGCGCCCTTCAAGGCACAGAACATGGCGCTGAACTCTTATATAACAAAGGACGGACTGGAGATGGGAAGGGCTCAGGTCATGCAGGCGGAGGCCTGCGGCCTGGAACCGGACGCCCGGATGAACCCCGTGCTCCTGAAACCTACCAGCGACCAGGGATCTCAGGTCATCCTGAACGGGAAGGTATACGGAAACATGAAAGCCACGGAGTTTTACGAGAACAAGCCGGTATTCCGGGAAGCGATCCGTAAAACATATGAATCTCTGGCGGCGGACTATGACGTGCTGATCATGGAGGGAGCGGGCAGTCCCGCGGAGATCAATCTCCGGGATAACGATCTGGTCAACATGGGAATGGCACAGATGGCGGATGCTCCCGTCCTGCTCGTGGGCGACATCGACCGGGGCGGTGTTTTCGCTTCTCTGGCAGGAACCATGCTCCTCTTTACAGAAGAAGAGCGGGCAAGGGTGAAAGGCGTCATAATAAATAAATTCCGCGGCGACCTGGATATCCTGAAACCGGGCCTGACCATGCTGGAAGATATTATCCATGTGCCCGTTGCGGGCGTCGTTCCCTACATGCATCTGGACATCGACGATGAGGACAGCCTTTCTGAGAAATTTACGGCGCGGGACACCGAAGCTCTTATCGATATCGCCGTGATCCGGCTGCCGCGGATCTCGAATTTTACGGATTTTAATCCGCTGGAATATATAGACGGCGTCGGCGTCCGCTATATCAGCTTGCCTTCTGACTTTGGGGATCCGGACTGCGTAATGCTGCCCGGGACCAAGAACACCATGGCGGATCTTCTGTGGATGCGCCAGTCCGGAATGGAGGCGCAGATCATGAAATACGCGTCCCAGGGAAAACCGGTGTTCGGTATCTGCGGCGGCTACCAGATGCTAGGACAGAGCCTTTCGGATCCTCTGGGCGTGGAGCACGGAGGGAGCATGTCGGGCATGGGACTGCTGCCCCACAGCACGGACTTCGGCCAGGAGAAAACCACCAGAGAGACAGAAGGCGTTCTTGCGGATGTGTCGGGGATTTTCCAGGATCTTTCCGGTCAGTCCTTCAAGGGATATGAGATCCACATGGGTTCCCAGGAAGCCCTGGGCAATATTATCAATGAGGGCAATGTATACGGAACGTATATCCACGGCGTCTTCGACAGAGAGAATGTGGCAGACGCGCTGGTCAGGGCTTTGTTCAAAAAAAGAGGCCTGGATCCTTCGGATGTAAAGGCATTTGATATTGACGAATACAAACAGCAGCAGTATGATAGACTGGCCGACGGTCTGGAGTCCTCATTGGATATGGACTTGATCCACGGCATATTAGGACTGGAGGAAAGATAATGAAGATCGAGAATATCAGGCCCGGGGACATTGAGGCCAGGAGCTTTCAGATCATCCAGGAAACACTTGATGAGAACGGCCACGCGCCGCTGGACCCGCGATACGCGCACATCATAAAGCGCTGTATCCATACGTCGGCGGATTTTGACTACGCGGACAGCATGTATTTCTCTGAGGGCGTGACGGAGCGGATATCTCAGGCGATACTTCAGGGCGCTGTGATCGTGACAGATACCAGGATGGCACAGGCGGGCATCAACAAGCGGCGGATAGAAAAATACGGCGGAAAGGTGCTCTGCTTTATCGGAGATGAAGATGTGGCAGAAGAGGCTAAGCGCCTGGGCGTGACCCGTTCCTTCGTCAGCATGGAGAAGGCGTCCAGGCTGGAGGGGCCGGTGATCTTTGCCGTCGGCAACGCGCCCACGGCGCTGTTTTCCATCGTCGAGCTCGTGAAACAGGGTAAGCTGGACCCTGCGGCGGTCATCGGCGTTCCTGTGGGATTCGTCAACGTGGTTGCAAGCAAGGAGAAACTGATAGAGTCCGGGATCCCCTGCATCGTGGCCCGGGGAAGAAAAGGCGGGAGCAATATAGCGGCATGCATTGTCAACGCCATACAGTATAAAACAGGAGAATAGAATGGAGAAAACCAGAAAGCTGATCGGTATTCTGAAATGGTTATGTTTCCCCCTGGGAGCACTGATGTATTATGTGACATACACGAGCTTCGGGGTTTTTGCGGCGGTACCCCTGAGTGTGGCTGCCATGCTTGGATTCTGGTTCATCATGCGGACTGAGCAGAACAGTCTTATGGGCAGGGAAATCGTGTCTGTGATACGCGACAGCATTTCCGGTGTCGCCCAGATGGAATATATGGTCGAGATCAAGAAGATCCGAAGCGGCGCCATCGCCCGTGTCTACCTCATTAATGCCGAGGAGTATATGGCGAAAGTAAAGAACGGCATCAGCGCAGGCCTTGAACGGAGCGGACTGAGCGGTAAGGTTTATGCATTGCAGCTCACAAATATGCGCAGCAGGTCAGAGCTGCCGGCATTCCAGAAACTTCTCAATGAGCAGCTGATCCGCCAGCTCTGGGGCAGCGACGGGAAGAAAGACGGGCCGAAGGATAAGGAGTAGCTTATGGAAATTGAACTGAAGTATCTCCTGGACAGCGCGGATCAGGCAGAACAGATATTCAGCGATGAGATGGTTGCCGAGCTGCAGGACGGCAGGGAACGGACGACGCAGATGCACGCGGTGTATTACGACACAGAGAGGGAAGATCTCAGGAATGCCCGCATCGCGTACCGGATCCGTCTGGAGGGCGAGCAGTATGTCTGCACGGTAAAGTGGGACGGCAGCAGCGAAAACGGCATGCACAGGCGGGAAGAAGTGAATGTCCCCGTCAATGACCAGGAGCTCATCAGCCATCCGACGGTAGATATTCTCGAACAAAGCCAGGTATGGTCCATTCTGCGGGATGTGACGGAGGGAAGACCCCTTGTCCCTCTCATGGACATGCGGTTTGAACGCAGGGCTGTGCGCCTCGACAGCGGAGAAACGATATGTGTCCTGTCTGTGGACCGGGGCCAGATCCAGGTAAAAGGCAGGACGGCGCCCATCAATGAGATGGAGATCGAGCTTTATTCCGGGAAGGAAGAGGGCATACAGCGGCTGGGAGATGCGCTGTCTGATAAATACGGATTGAAACCGGAGAATATCAGCAAGTTTCAGCGCGGATATATGCTGATTCACGGCTGAAGTGTCCGAATAATACTGCTGAACTCAAAAAAAGAGGCTGTTTCATGGGAAAATGGCCTCTTTTGTGTTTACTTAGCAGGGGGTTCAGTGTATAATAACCTAGTATGCCGGAAAAGGCATACGCTTAATAAGAGCATAATTTTTAGGAGGATATATAACACATGAAAACGACACTTGTCTCAAAGGAAAATAACGAAGCGAAGCTGACGATCGACTTCACCGCTGAAGAATTTGAGGATGCCATCAACAAGGTATACCGCAAGAACCGCAACCAGTTTGTGATCAATGGATTCAGAAAGGGCAAGGCGCCGAGAAGCATCGTAGAGAAGCACTACGGCGAGGGGATTTTCTTTGAGGATGCAATCAATAATATGCTGGGAGAGGCTTATCCCCAGGCACTGCAGGAGCTGGATCTGGACGTCATAGACAGCCCGTCCGTAGATTTCACAGAGCTGGCTGCGAAGAAACCCTTCACTGTAACATGCACCGTAGCGCTGTTCCCTGTGATCGAAGTTAAGGATTATAAGGGTGTAGACGTAGAGCAGACCGAGAGTGAAGTAGGCGAAGAGGAAGTAGATAAGGACATCGAGTCCCTCCGGAAGAGAAATGCCAGAATGGCTGTCGTAGAGAGACCGGTACAGGATGGAGATACTGTACTCCTTGACTACGCAGGATTCGTCGGAGAGGATCAGTTTGACGGCGGTACCGCTGAGAGACAGGAGCTGAAGATCGGTTCCGGCACATTTATCCCGGGATTTGAGGATCAGCTGGTAGGCGCTGAGACAGGCGAAAAGAGAGATGTAAATGTTACATTCCCGGAAGATTACGGTGAGAAGAGCCTCGCCGGAAAGGATGCGGTTTTCCACTGCACCGTTCATGAGATCAAGGAAGAACAGCTGCCCGAGCTGGACGATGAGTTTGCAAAGGACGTCAGCGAATATGATACGCTGGAAGAGCTGAGAGCCCATACTAAGGAAGACCTCCAGAAGACTGTGGACGAGCAGTATCTCAATACGGCGAAGGATGCTGTTGTAGATAAGGTTTACGAGGCGAACTCCTTCGATGTACCGAAGGCACTTGTAGAAGATGAGATCGACGTAATGGCGAGAGACCTGGATCAGCAGCTTGCTTACCAGGGACTGAGCCTTGACCAGTACCTGAAGTTCACGGGCAGCAGCATGCAGCAGTTCCGCGACCAGATCCGCGATGACGCAGAGAAGAGAGCCGGAACCCGCGTTGTCCTGCTTTCTATTGCTGACGCTGAGAATATGGAAGTCAGCGATGAGGAACTGGATGAGCAGTACGGAAAGATGGCGGAGCAGTATGGCATGGAGAAGGATCGTCTCAAGGAGATCATGGGCGACAGCGACCGTGTCATGAAGAAGGACCTCCTCGTTACCAAGGTCATCGACATGCTCTATGACAACGCAAACGTAACCAAGGTCGCACCCAAACCGGTAGAACCGGAAGTGACAGAGGTAGAAAAGGAAGACGCGGAAGCGGAAGAAAGTGCGGATACCCAGGAATAATCGAGGGATATTCATCGAATAAGGGGGTAATACAGGATGGCATTGGTACCATATGTAGTTGAGCAGACCGGGATGGGAGAACGGTCTTATGACATTTATTCCCGTCTGCTTAAGGATCGCATCATCATACTCAGTGAGGAAATAAACGACGCAGTGGCCAGTGTAGTCACGGCAGAGCTCTTGTTTCTGGAGGCGGAGGATCCGGATAAGGATATCAGCCTTTACATTAACAGTCCGGGCGGTTCAGTCACTGCAGGTATGGCAATCTACGATACAATGAATTATATCAAACCGGACGTATCGACGATCTGCATCGGCATGGCGGCAAGCATGGGAGCATTTCTCCTCTCATCCGGAGCCAGGGGCAAGCGCTATGCGCTGCCCAATGCCGAGATCATGATCCATCAGCCTCTGGGCGGAACGAAGGGCCAGGCTTCGGATATTGAGATCCAGGCGAAGTGGATGCTCAAGACGAAGGAAAAGCTGAACCGTATCCTTTGCCAGAATACCGGCAAGGACATGGAGACCATGCTGAGAGACACGGATCGGGATAATTTTATGGGAGCGGAAGAGGCTGTAGAATACGGTCTTATTGACAGAGTCATCACTTCCAGATAAGGGGAAATATATGGCAGAAACGCGTGACACAAGCAATGAAATACGCTGCTCATTCTGCGGTAAGCCGCAGAGCCAGGTCAGAAGACTGATTGCCGGCCCCGGGGTCTTCATCTGCGATGAATGCATAGAGATGTGTTCAGAGATCATACAGGATGAGATCCGTCCCGCGGCGAGGGAACATTACTCGGACCAGCAGGAAGCGAGAGGATACAGTCTCCGTAAGCCGAAGCAGATTTATGACACACTGTCGGATTATGTGATCGGACAGGACGCTGCCAAGAAGGCGCTGGCTGTAGCAGTCTACAATCATTATAAGAGAATCAGCGGTCTGAACAGAGAGGAAAGCAATAAGGTCGAGCTCCAGAAGAGCAATATCGTCATGATTGGGCCCACGGGCAGCGGCAAGACGCTTCTTGCCCAGACTCTGGCGAAGATACTGAAGGTGCCCTTTGCAATTGCAGACGCAACTGCTCTGACGGAAGCCGGCTATGTAGGAGAAGATGTGGAGAACATCCTGCTTCGCCTGCTGCAGGCAGCAGACTATGACGTTGAGAAAGCGCAGCGCGGCATCATCTATGTGGATGAGATCGATAAGATCTCCCGCCGCAGCGAGAACCCGTCCATCACACGGGATGTCAGCGGCGAGGGCGTCCAGCAGGCGCTGCTGAAGATCCTGGAAGGAACGGTTGCTAACGTTCCTCCTCAGGGAGGGAGGAAGCATCCTCATCAGGAGTTTATCCAGATCGACACCACGAATATCCTTTTCATATGCGGCGGTGCCTTTGACGGTCTGGACAAGATCATCAAGAGAAGAATAGGAAACAAGGTGATCGGCTTCAATTCTGAAGTAGAGCTGAACCATGTAGAAGAAAAGGATCTGCTTTCCAAGGTAGAGCCGGAAGACCTTCTTAAGTTTGGCCTGATCCCTGAATTTATCGGTCGTCTTCCCGTGATCGTTACGCTGGACGAGCTGGATGAGCAGGCTTTGATCCGGATCATGAAAGAGCCTAAGAATGCTCTGATCAAACAGTACAAGAAACTGTTCGACCTGGACGGGGTAGACCTGGAAATCGACGACGGCGCGATAGAAGAGATCGCGAAGAGGGCGATCGCCCGCAAGACGGGCGCCCGGGGTCTGCGCAGCATTTTCGAGAAGGCGATGATGGATACCATGTTCGAGATCCCTTCCCGCGCGGATGTGAAAAAATGCCGCATTACACGGGAGACGATCGCCGAGAACAGGGAACCGGAGATCCTGACCAGCGGCAGTCAAGAAGAAAGAAAAGCGCCGGAAGAATCGGCAGATCAAATGAGAATCAACGGATAAGGCGACGCAAGTCGCCTTGTTCCTTAACAAGGCGGACCAAAGGGAGCTGAGGGATGAACGAACAATACGAAACAAACAACAATATAAACGACAGTGACGCAGCAGTCGGAACGCCTGACGAAGCTATACACGAGGTCCTTCCCTGCGTGCCGCTGAGGGGAGTCACGATTTTTCCCCATACAGTTGTTCACTTTGATATCGGAAGAGATAAGTCGAT
>OMXT01000035.1 GCA_900315125.1 uncultured Eubacteriales bacterium | reverse complement strand
CGGGCTCCGCAGGGCAGGGATGCCGTGATAACGTCCGGCGTAGGTAACTATAGGGAAAGTGCAACAGAAACACACCGCCGAAACGGGAGAGCCGTGGCAAGGTTGAAATGGTGAGGTAAGAGCTCACCGGCGTCCTGGAGACAGGGCGGCCGTGTAAACCCCATCCGGAGCAAGGTCGGAAGGCGCAAGGTGGCGGCCCGTCACCGCCTGATTGGTGGACCGCAAGAGCGGACAGAGATGTACCGCCTCAGATAGATGATTGTCTAATACAGAACCCGGCTTACAGACCTGCCCATGTTTTTTATATATGTAAGACTGAAACGCTGTTGATTTTTCGTAGCGTTTTTTTTATAACAGGACATTTTGGCATACATTGGCAGAAATACGGGCATACAGACAGTAGTTTCCTTTGCAGATCGTGTAAATCGGATGTAAAGAAGTATGCTGAAAATGTCCGGAAAGGTGATTAAGTGGAGAAAATAAAGGGAAATAATGAGGAGAACAATCTGGAAGACATGGAAGAACAGGATAAACGGGATGTGAGAAAAGAAGGGTCGGACAGCGGCAAGATGGGGAATGCCCCGATAGGCAAGCTCCTGCTGGATATGTCCTGGCCGGCGATCCTCTCCATGACGATTGGCGCGCTGTACAATATTGTAGACAGTATTTTCGTGGCCATGATCAGCAAGGAAGCGCTGACGGCAGTGTCCTTCGTCATGCCGCTCCAAATGCTGATGATCTCTGTGGCGGTAGGAAGTGCGGTGGGCGTCAACTCGCTTATTGCAAGGCGCCTCGGAGCGAAGCGGCTGGAAGAGGCAAATAAGGCGGCTAGTACGAGCATACGGATCGGAGCGTTCAACTGGATCGTATTCGCGCTGATCGGATTCTTCACCGCAGGACCATTCATGGCCAGTTACACTTCGGATGCGGTGATCTATCAATACGGTGTGACGTATCTGCGGATCGTTACCATGGTCAGTCTCTTCAGCATGGTGGAGCTGCAGCTGGAGAAGGTTCTCCAGGCGACAGGGAATATGATCGCGCCGATGATCATCAGTCTCAGCGGCGCTGTTACGAATATTATCCTGGATCCGATCCTGATTTTTGGCCTGCTGGGCATGCCCCGCATGGAAGTGGCGGGCGCTGCGGCAGCTACGGTGATCGGGCAGGGCGTGTCGCTGATCGTGGCAGTATTCCTGTTCTTTCGGAAGGAACACGATGTGGCGATACAGATCCGTGGATTCCATGTAGACTGGGCAGTGGTAAAGGATATTTATGCTGTGGGTCTTCCGGGCATGATCATGCAGTCGATCGGCTCGATCATGCTGTTTGGATACAATGCGATCCTGGCGTCCTCAGCTACAGCTGTTGCAGTGCTTGGCGTGTACTTTAAGCTGCAGTCCTTCGTGTTCATGCCTGTATTCGGACTGGGACAGGGCTCTATGCCCATCATGGGATATAACTACGGAGCCCGGAACAGGAAACGGCTCATGGAGGTTTTTAAGAAAGCTATGATCGCTGCCGTAACCATCATGGCTGTGGGAACGATTATATTCCAGATCGCACCGGAACAACTTCTGAAGCTGTTCAGCGCGGATGAGGAGATGATAAAGGTAGGGGTACCTGCCCTGCGGATCATCAGTATCTGTTTCCTTCCGGCTGCTTACGGCATTACATGCAGCACCATGTTCCAGAGCACGGGACACGGCATGTACAGTATGTTCGCCTCTATACTGCGGCAGCTGGCATGTATACTTCCGCTGGCATATATTCTGTACCATGAGTTCGGCCTTACGGTCTCCTGGGCGTCGTTTCCCCTTGCGGAGATCACGGGTACGATCTATGCGACAGTTATGATCATTCATTTATATAAAAAAGAGCTGCGCAATATGCAGCTGTGATTTCTGAGGTTGGTATTATGATGAGATTAGGAATTGATATTGGTTCCACAACAGTTAAGCTGGTTTGTCTTGATGAACAGGGGCAGGTATGCTATTCCCGCTACGAGAGGCATATGTCCAATGTGTTCGACAAGGTGGACGAGATGGTCCGCGCCATGTATGAGGAGATGGGTGACCTGAAGGTAAAAGCAGTGATCACCGGCAGCGGGGGACTTTCTCTTGCTCAGCTGCTGAACATCCGGTTTGAACAGGAGGTCATCGCCTGCAGCAAAGCGGTAGAAGAGCTGATCCCTGAGACCGATGTGGCCATCGAACTGGGCGGAGAGGATGCCAAGATCACATTTTACGGCGCTACCATCGAACAGAGGATGAACGGCACCTGCGCCGGCGGTACGGGCGCGTTTATTGACCAGATGGCCATTCTTCTCCATACGGATGCCGGCGGACTGAATGAAGCGGCGAAGGACTGTAAGATCATCTATCCCATCGCTGCACGCTGCGGCGTATTCGCCAAAACGGATATCCAGCCCCTTATCAATGACGGAGCATCCAAACCGGATCTTGCGGCGTCCATATTCCAGGCTGTTGTGAACCAGACGATCAGCGGTCTTGCCTGCGGTCATGTGATCAAGGGGAATGTGGCGTTTCTGGGAGGACCGCTTTCCTTCCTTTCCGAACTCAGAAAGCGCTTTATCGACACACTCGAACTGACAGAGGATGAGGTGATATTCCCGGAGAATTCCAAGTATTTCGTAGCCATCGGGGCTGCCATGCTGACGGATAAGAGCGAGGAGATCTCGCTGGAGGAGCTGATCCACAGACTGGATCACGCCGATCCTTCCCAGATGGCAGAAACAAAGCACACCGAGCCTTTGTTCAAAAATCAGGCAGATTACGATGAGTTTGCGAGCCGCCACGCCAGAGACAAGATCAAGCGCAGGAATATTGCCAGAGCAAGGGGAAACGTGTATCTCGGCATCGATGCGGGGTCTACTACAACAAAGGCTGCACTGATCGATGAAGACAAATATCTGCTGTATTCCTTCTACCGCAGCAATGAAGGCAATCCGGTGGAAGCGGTAAGACAGATGCTCAGCGAGCTCTACTCCAAGCTACCGGAATCTGCAGTCATAGCAAATACGACGGTCACCGGTTACGGCGAAGGACTGATCAAGGCTGGTTTCCGGGCGGATCTGGGCGAGATAGAGACCATGGCTCATTATAAGGCAGCTGCCGATTTCCTTCCCGGTGTGGACTTTATCCTGGACATCGGCGGTCAGGATATGAAGTGCATGAAGATAAAGGACGGAGCCATTTATAATATCATGCTGAACGAGGCATGCTCCTCCGGATGCGGTTCTTTCCTCGAGACTTATGCTAAGTCGGTAAATCTCGATACCAGGGCCTTCGCGAAGGAGGCGCTGTTCGCGGACAGTCCGGTAGACCTGGGCACCCGCTGCACCGTATTTATGAATTCCCGGGTAAAGCAGGCCCAGAAGGAAGGGGCGTCCATCGGCGATATTTCGGCAGGGCTGTCCTATTCTGTCATAAAGAATGCGCTGTATAAGGTAATAAAGCTGAGGAACCCGGATGAAGCCGGCGATAAGATCGTCGTTCAGGGCGGAACGTTTATGAATGACGCGGTCCTTCGGTCCTTCGAGCAGATCATCGGCAAAGATGTGGTCCGGCCGGACATCGCCGGCCTGATGGGCGCCTATGGCTGCGCCCTGATCGCGAAGGAAAACTATGTCAGGGGAACGCGTTCTTCCATACTGACAAGAGAAGAACTGTATTCCTTTAATGTGGAGCATTCCAACGGCAGATGCCACGGCTGCGAAAACCAGTGCATCCTGACCATAAACAAGTTCAGCGACGGCTCCCGGTTCATCACCGGTAACCGCTGTGAGAAGGGCGCCGGCGGGCACGCCCACGCGAACTCGCTGCCCAATCTGTATGAATATAAATTCAAGCGGCTGTTCTGCTACAAGCCGCTGCCTGAGGAGGATGCCGCAAGGGGCACCGTCGGCATACCCAGGGTGCTGAACATGTACGAGGACTATCCCTTCTGGTTTACGATGTTTACGGAACTGGGATTCCGGGTGGAGTTGTCTCCGGCATCCACCAAGTCCATGTACAGCACGGGGCTGGAAACGATCTCATCGGACACCGCCTGTTATCCGGCCAAGCTGGTGCACGGTCATATCCGGTGGCTTGTGGATCACGGCGTGAAGTTCATATTCTACCCCAGTCTGAACTTTGAAAAGAGTGAGGATCCGGAAGCGCCGAACCACTATAACTGTCCGATCGTCGCCACGTATCCGGAAGTGATCGCCAATAACATGGACGACCTGTTTGCTGAGAATGATGTGCGCTTTATCCATCCGTTCCTGCCCTACGATGACGATCAGCGTCTTGTAAGAGAACTTACCCGTGTCATGTCTCCGCTCCATATAGAGAGCGATGAGATCAAGAGCGCGGTACAGAAGGCAAGAAATGAACAGGTGAAGTTCAAAAACGACGTGCGCAAACAGGGCGCCTATGCGCTGAAATACGCGAAGGACCACGGGAAGAAGACCATACTTCTGGCGGGCCGTCCCTATCACCTGGATCCGGAGATCAATCACGGCATCGACAAGATGATCAATTCCTTTGACATGGTGGTGATCACAGAGGATTCCGTATCTCAGGACGTACACATGAGAAGACCGATCCGCGTTCTGGATCAGTGGGTTTACCACTCCAGGCTCTATAAGGCGGCAGTGTTCGCAGGCTCCAGAGACGATGTAGAGCTTGTCCAGCTGAATTCTTTCGGCTGCGGTCTTGACGCCGTGACGACGGATCAGGTAGAGGAGATCTGCAGGAAAAATAATAAACTCTATACCGTGCTCAAGATCGACGAGGTCTCTAATCTCGGCGCAGCCAAGATCCGCGTCCGCTCGCTGAAAGCGGCTATGGAAGAGCGGGAGAAAAATGATATCAAGGCAACGCCGACGCCGGAGAATTATGATCGTCTGATCTTCACGAAGGAAATGAAGAAGAATTATACGCTGCTGATTCCCCAGATGTCGCCGATCCACTTCAATTATCTGAAGGAAGCGCTGACGGAGTGCGGCTATAATGTTGAGCTTCTTCCGCCGGTAGACAAGAATTCCGTGGACGAAGGACTGAAATATATCAATAATGACGCCTGCTATCCGACCATCGTGACGCTGGGTCAGATCATCTCTGCCCTCAAGTCCGGGAAGTACGATCTGGACCGCACCGGCGTGTTTATGTCACAGACCGGCGGCGGATGCCGCGCAAGCAATTATGTTGCGCTGCTGCGCAAGGCACTGAAGGATATGGGCATGGAGCAGGTTCCGGTCATCTCCTTTAACGCGGTGGGACTGGAGAAGAATCCGGGATTCAAGATCACGCCGAAGATGGGATTCATGCTGGCTGTCGGCTGTATATACGGCGACCTGATGATGCGGCTGCTCTATCATACAAGGCCCTATGAGGCAGAGGAGGGCGCCAGCCAGAGACTCATGGACAGCTGGTATGGCCGGATTATAGACAACATGCTGCATTTCAAGAAGAGCGTATATCAGCGTAATCTTCGCCAGATCGTGGCGGAATTCGACGCGCTGGAGCGCCGGGATATCGTCAAACCGAAGGTCGGCGTCGTGGGCGAGATCCTCGTTAAATATCACCCGAACGCCAATAACAATATCGTTGAAACCATAGAGAGTGAAGGAGGGGAGGCAGTCGTCCTGGATATGCTGGACTTCTTCCTCTACGGCATGGTCAACAAGAAATTCAACTATGAGCATCTGTCCGGATCCTGGTCATCCATGAAGATAAACCAGATGGCGATAAAAGGCGTGGAGTGGCTGAGAGGGCCCATGCGGGAAGCTCTCAGGGACAGCAAAAACTTCACCGAACCTGCCCATATTGAAGAAACGGCGGAAGCGGCGTCCTCCATCATTTCCATCGGGAATCAGTGCGGCGAGGGCTGGCTGCTCACGGGTGAGATGGTGGAGCTGATCAATCACGGAGTGGATAACATCGTCTGCCTCCAGCCCTTCGCCTGTCTCCCTAATCACGTTGTAGGCAAGGGAATGATGAAAGCCGTTCGCAAAATGAATCCGAAGGCAAACATCGTCGCCATAGATTATGATCCCGGCGCCAGCGATGTGAACCAGCTGAACCGGATCAAGCTGATGATGAGCACAGCCCATAAGAATCTTGGTATGGATCAGAAGGAAGAAAAAGACGCGTAGTTCTGTTTGAGAAAAGTTGTTGAACTTTATGAAAAACAGGTGTATACTACTAAAGTTAGTGTACGTGACGTCCGGTATGGGATGAATAAGAATAATATATGAAGGAGGTGTCTCCATGGGAAGACACGGTACAATTGCAGGAAGAAAGGCAGCTCAGGATTCTAAGAGAGCGGCGCTGTTCACAAAGTATGCCAAGACAATTACGGTTGCGGCTAAGGATGGCGGCGATCCGGATTATAACTCCAGTCTTCGTGTTGCGATCGAGAAAGCCAAGGCGATCGGCATGCCCAATGCCAACATCGACAGAGCGATCAAGAAGGGCACAGGAGAGCTGGGAGGAGCATCTTACGAGCCTCTGAAGTTTGAAGGATATGGCGCCGGCGGCGTTGCCATCATCGTTGACTGCCTCACAGACAACACAAACAGAACGACATCCGCAGTCAGGTCTTTGTTTGATAAGCACGGCGGGAACCTGGGAACACCGGGATGTGTTTCTTACATGTTCTCCCGCAAGGGCGTTATCATTATTGAGAAGAGTGACAGCGTAGATGAGGACGAGCTGATGGAAGCAGCACTGGAAGCAGGTGCGGAAGACATGACCACAGAAGAGGACAGCTATGTGATCTACACAGAGCCTTCTTCTTATCCGGATGTTGACGACGCGCTGCGCAAGGGCGGATATGAGCTCGTTGAGTCTGAGGTCGAATATGTACCGTCCATGGAGAGTACGCCCAACGACAACGATCTCCGCAAGCTGAAGAAGCTGGTCAGCTTCCTGGAGGACAACGAGGACGTACAGTCCGTACATACAAACTGTGCTTACGATCTCGAGGATGAGGAGTAACAGCAGTATACAGAGAAGATCATGCCAGAGTCCGCGGGGCTCTGGCATTTTTCGAGGAAATCAAAACACTTGCAAGAACGAAGGATTGGTATTATAATAAGAACTGCCTAGAACATGCGTTAAGGGCTCTTAATTGAACCTACATCTCTTTAAAGGGAATCCGAAGTCCGCGGAATCATGTCATGCCTCTTCGCGTGGAAGACAGAGGGCCAAGGCAGGGTACCCACCTATCATTTCGATAGGCGTCAATTAAGTCCTGACGGTGTTCCGGGTTCTTTTTTGTTTATTCAGCGCAGCGGAGGAATCTTCTATGGAGAACAGGATCGTAATCATCGATGGAAACAGTCTGATCAACCGGGCATATTATGCCATGCAGAGGCCGATGATCACCAGACAGGGCGTTTACACCCAGGGGATCTTTGGCTTTCTTAATATGCTTTATAAAATTATCGAAGATTATGGTCCGGGTTATATGGCCGTTGCCTGGGATCGGAAGGCCCCGACGTTTCGCCATAAGGAATATGACGCCTATAAGGCGGGGAGAAAGAAAATGCCTCCCGAGCTCGCCATGGAAATGCCCCTGATGAAGGACATACTGGACGCCATGCATATATCCAGTCTTGAGATCGATGGATTTGAGGCGGACGACATTATAGGCACCGTGGCGCGAACTGCCGAAGAGCAGGGACTGGAGCCCCTGATTATTACCGGGGACAAAGACGCCCTCCAGCTTGCCACGGATAAGACGAAGATACTGATCACACGAAAGGGAATTTCAGAGTTCGACCTTTACGACGCAGATAAGATGAAAGAACGCTATGAGCTGACGCCCCGGCAGTTTATTGAGCTGAAGGGACTGATGGGTGATTCCTCCGATAACCTTCCGGGTATTCCCGGCGTAGGGGAGAAGACAGGTATCAAGCTGCTGAAACAGTTCGGCAGCGTGGCCAATCTGCTGGCGAATACCGATCAGATCAGCGTGCCCAAACTTCGGCAGAAAGTAGAAGATAACGGGCAGCTTGCGATCATGAGCCGCCGGCTGGCGGAGATCAATACCCATGTTCCGCTGGATATAGATTTAGAGGAATTTCGCATGGAGGAACCGGACTATGACCGGCTGATCAGCCTTTACACGGATCTGGAACTGAATACGTTCCTGCGGCGGATCCATCCGGCTGCGACAGCGGAGAATACAACGGAACCGGATGATGAGGAAGGGAAATACCGTATTCACGACTTGTCCGCGTCGGACGGGGATATTCTGGCGGAACTGCCTCAGGACGGCAATGCGGTCATTAAGGTGTTCGGCAACAGCGATCATGTAAATAAACCGAAGATCTTCGCTGTCGCGCTTCTCCAGGGGGATGATTATTATTATATTGCCTGGGAGGATGAACATCCGGAGGAACTGCTGGACAGACTTTCGTCACTGGAGTATATCGGAAGCGACCTGGTGATGGATTATTATATGCTCCGCTGTCTGGGGGCGGAGAAGACGCGGACTGCCTTTGATACAGCGGTGGCTGAGTATGCCCTGGAACCTTCCAAATCAGCATATGATATCCGAACGCTGGCGGCAGCGTATCTTCACTGGGAGATCCCTTCAGAAAAGGATGTAGAGAAGAAAATCCGTGAACTGGGGGACGACGGCAGTGCGAAGCATGCAGTCCTCAGGGAATACGGACTGAAATGGTGCCGGGCGGTACAGCATGTATCAGAGGAGCAGAAAAAGGAACTGGAAAGAAACGATCTCATGGATCTCTGCGTCAGCATAGAATTTCCTCTCATCGAGGTGCTTGCCGCCATGGAAGCGGACGGCGTATCGGTCAGCGAAGAGAAACTGGAAGAGCTTGGAAACGGGCTCACCGAAGAGATCGGCAGGATAGAAAACGAGATCTACGAACGGGCGGGTGAGCAGTTCAAGATCAATTCCCCTCAGCAGCTGGGACATATACTCTTTGAGAAAATGGGGCTCCCGGCCGGGAAGAAGACCAAGAGGGGATACAGTACCAGCGCGGATGTTCTGGAGAAGATCCAGGAGGAAGACCCGATCGTCCCCCTTGTCCTGCAGTATCGTACGCTGACCAAGCTCAACAGTACCTACATTGTGGGGCTTCGGCCGCTGATCGGACCGGATGGAAAGATCCACGCCCATTTTCAGCAGACGGTAGCGGCTACGGGACGGCTGAGCTGTACGGAGCCGAACCTGCAGAATATTCCCATCAGGTATGAGCTGGGAAGAAAGATCAGACAGGCCTTTGTCGCCGGAGAAGACCATGTGCTTATAGGAGCGGATTATTCCCAGATCGAACTGCGCATCATGGCACATCTTTCCGGGGACGAGAACCTGATCAGCGCATTTAATAACGGGGATGACATTCATCGGATGACTGCAGCGAGGGTGTTCAACCTTGATTATGACAGCGTTACGCCTGCAGAACGCAGCCGGGCCAAGGCAGTAAATTTCGGCGTAATATACGGGATCTCCGGCTTTGGGCTGTCTTCCAATCTTCATATCAGCAGGAAGAAGGCAGATGAGTATATCAAAGAATATTTCGCCAAGCATCCGGCGGTCAAGTCGTATCTTGACGGCCAGATCGACCTGTGCCGGAAGCAGGGATATTCAACGACCATGTTCGGCCGGAAGCGTTATATAAGAGAAATCAGTTCCTCGAACTTTATGACCCGCCAGCTTGGTGAACGGCTTGCCATGAACAGCCCGATCCAGGGTACCGCGGCGGACATTATTAAGATCGCCATGAACCATGTCTTCCGTGAACTGGAAGAACGGCACATGGAGTCCAGACTCATTCTGCAGATCCACGACGAACTGATCATCTGCGCGCCCCTTTCGGAGGAGGAGCAGGTGAAGGAGCTGCTTGTGAGAAACATGGAATCCGCGGCGGACATGAAGGTGCAGCTGCTCTGCGACATGAACGCGGCGGACAACTGGTATGATTTGAAATAGGAGAAGGAGTATGACGAAGATCATCGGCATCACCGGTGGGATCGGCACGGGAAAATCTACGGTGTCCTCGGTTCTGCGGGACAGGGGATACCGCATCATTGACGCGGACAGGATCGCCAGGGATGTGGTCCGGCCCGGCAGTACGGCGCTGGAGGAACTTGCCGCGGCATTCGGCGGTTCGATTCTTAATGAGGAAGGCGGACTGGACCGCGGCGCGCTGGCATCCATAGTGTTCAGCGACGATCAGAAGAAAGAGCGGATGGAGAGGATAATCACGGACCGGGTCGTGGAACAGGTCCGGCGTCTGACTGAAGAGGCGCGGGAAGATGGCAGCGAAGGGCTGGTGTTCCTCGATGCGCCTACGCTGTTTGAGACAGGGGCGGACCGGCTGACAGACGCGGTCTGGCTTGTTACTGCTGCGGAGGACGTGCGGACAGCCCGGGTGATGAAGCGGGACGGCAGTACGTGGGAACAGGTGCGCAGGAGAATGGATGCGCAGATGCCTGAGGCAGAAAAGGCGGCGCGTTCTTCTGATATCATTGATAATTCAGGCACGCTTTCGGATCTTGCGGAGCAGATCGATCAACTCATAGAAAAATATTCTTAAATTTTATTTGACAAAGTCCCGGTTTTGGATTATAGTAATACTTGCGAGTGTTAATAGAGCGTTACTTTATAACATTGTGCGGCTGTGGCGGAATGGCAGACGCGCACGCTTGAGGGGCGTGTGGGCAACCGTGCTGGTTCGAGTCCAGTCAGCCGCACCATTTTTTTATGTCTACTGATGAGCCGGCGTGATGGAATTGGCAGACGTGCAGGATTCAAAATCCTGTGGTGGCAACACCGTATGGGTTCGACCCCCATCGCCGGCACCATACAGTGATGTTAGGAGGATATTAATGAAGACAGGTTCCGTATTATTAGCCGCTTCTTCCGGTACTGCCGGATTCGGCATGCAGATGGTCATACTCATCGGTTTTATCGCACTCATGTACTTCCTGCTGATCAGACCGCAGAAGAAGAAGGAAAAGAGCGTAAACGAGATGAGAAATGCGCTTCGCGTCGGTGATGAGATCGTAACAATCGGCGGGATCTGCGGCAAGATAGTAAAGACGAAGGACGAGACACTGATCATCCAGGTCGGCGCAGACAAGACCAAGTTTGAGGTCATGAGATGGTCTGTAAGTTCTGTGGTGAATAAGAACAAGAAGGCGCAGGATACTGCGTCATCCGGAAAGGGATCTGCTGAGAAGCAGGACAGGGAAGAGGAGCCCCGCAGAAAGGGCCCCCGCCGCCTGAAGAAGGCAGAACCTGAAGAAAAACAGGAAGAAGAGAAGAAGGCGGCGCCTCAGCCGAAGAAACTGAAGAAAGAAGAAACCGCAGAGCAGAAACCTGCTGAAGCAGCGGAAGAAGTAAAAGCAGAGGATGCTGCGGCTGATGCAGAAGCTGAGAAATAACAAAGCGCTTCATCAATTATGAATAAGGAGATCGTCTCGGATCACGGGGCGGTCTTTTTTATTCGTTAAATCAGGTGATATGTTCTCAGGTTTACCAGAAAGTATTATGGACACATCTGATTTTTTTGGAGCATTTTACCCGGAATTATTATGAACGCAGGGCAGTTTTTACAATAAAATGAGTCTGATCTTCTTGATGAAAGCGCTGAAACGTAGTAAAATAAAACGGATATGGATTTTTTATCTTGTTTTAACCGTTATTCAGGGGAATATCGCGAGGTCATTGGCTTCGGAAGAAGCCGGCGAGCCTGCCGGGAATTATTTTCTCTGCAGAACCCGAAAGAGAAGTTTATGGAGGATTAGAAAGAGTAGCAATGAATTCAGCTGTAAGGAAAGTATTGAGTGTGATCATTATCATTTTGATCGCCGTCGGTGCCTACGCATCGTTATTCGGACTGGGTCCTGTCAATAATATTAAGGACTCGATGAAGTACGGTCTGGATATTGACGGAGGCGTATATGTCGTTCTTCAGGCAGATACCGGCAGCCAGTCCGGCGAGGAACTGAAGACAACCATGGAACAGACCAAAGAGGTACTGAACAAGCGTGTCAATGCCATGGGCGTTTCAGAAGCGACGGTGAGCATAGAGGGCGGGAACCGCCTGCGTGTCGAGATGCCGGGCGTTAAAGACGCCAAGACCGCGATCGAAAGAATCGGTCAGACGGCGAAACTCCGGTTCACGCTGGCAGACGGAACAGAGTACCTGACCGGCGATGACGTTAAGGACGCTATTGCAGAGACAGATAATGAGCACGGCGGTTACCAGATCAAACTGACCTTTACAAGCAAAGGACAGGATAAGTTCGCCAAGGCTACTGCGCTGTCCTCCTCTGGAAGCGTCAATGCGACGGTCCAGGATGAGTACGGAAACGCAGTAGATCCTACAGCCATCGTTATCTGGCTGGATGATAAGATCCTTACAGCACCTACTACCCAGAATGAGATCAACAGCAATGACTGTGTCATTTATCAGGGAAACGGAGGATACAGCAAGGAGGAGGCGACAGAAACTGCTGCACTGATCCGCGGCGGCGCACTGCCAGTATCACTGAGCGAGGTTTCGTCCTCTGTTCAGACTGCGTCCATCGGCGCGAACGCGCTGGATAAGAGCATCAAGGCAGGTGCGATCGGCATCGGACTGGTGTTCCTGCTCATGCTGCTGATGTATAATCTGCTCGGCCTGTCCGCAGACCTGGCGCTGGCGCTGTACGTTATGCTCGTGCTGTGGATCATGTCTGCCATGGGCGCTGTACTCACGCTGCCGGGTATTGCAGGTATTATCCTCGGTATTGGTATGGCAGTTGACGCCAACGTTATCATTTTCTCCAGAATCAAGGAGGAGATCGGTCTGGGGCGGTCGATTCGCGTTGCGGTAGACCAGGGATTTAAGCACGCGCTGAGCACCGTACTCGATTCCCAGATTACAACACTGATCGCTACCGTCATCCTGTATGAGCTGGGATCCACGACTGTAAAGGGATTCGCTGTAACACTGATGATCAGTATCGTGATCAGTATCTTTACTGCTGTCGTCATTACACAGATCTTCGTCGGCGCACTGGCGGAGAGCCGTTTCGCAAGATATCGCTTCTTCGGGTGCAATGCCGATGGAACACCGAGAAACCTGATCAAGAAGCAGTTCCACTTTATCGAGAGACGCAAGATTTTCTACTGCATCAGCGGCGCAGTCATTATCATCGGACTTGCTACACTGGGCATCCGGGGCTTCAATTATGGTATCGACTTCACAGGCGGAACTATGATCCAGATGGACCTGGGCAAGAAGGTAGCGACGCAGGATATTCAGAAAACGCTGGATCAGTTCAAACTGGACGAGAGCATCGTTTATTCCGGCTCTGACCAGCACCAGATCATGATCAAGACGACCAAGGCGCTGAATGCCTCCGGCCGCGAGGAAGTGACCAAGGCGATCGAGAAGGCTTACGGACTTGATGACAGCGCCGTAATTTCTTCGGAAGAGTTCGGACCTACCATCGGTAAGGAAATCAGAAACAACGCGATCCAGTCCATCCTGCTGGCAGCTCTGGGCATGCTGATATACATCATCATCCGATTCCGTTCGTGGAAATACGGTGTTGCCGCGATCTCCGGAATCCTGCATGACGTGCTGATCATGATATCCATGTACGCGATATTCGGATTCACGGTGAACAACCCGTTCATCGCTGCGATCCTGACCGTTGTAGGATACTCGATCAACGATACGATCGTAATATTCGACCGTGTGAGAGAAAACCGGAGGCTGCGCCGAGGTGAAGCGATTGTTGATACGCTGAACCTGAGTATCAACCAGACGCTGAACCGTTCTGTGATGACGTCGCTGACAACGCTGATTGCCATCGTACCGCTGCTCGTATTGGTTTCCACACAGCTGGCCCAGTTCGTAACACCGCTGATGATCGGTGTAATTACAGGAACCTATTCGTCGATCTTCCTGTGCAGCCCGCTGTTCTATGAATTCAACAGGAAAGAGGAACAGTCCAAGTACGTGCGCCAGCAGGAAGCAAGGAAACGCATCGAGGCGAAGAAGCAGAACAAGAGCAGCGATGAGGGAAAGACAAGAAGTGAGCGCAGAGAAAATCGCGCGGCTGCTGCCGGAAAGATCTCCGCTCCCCAGAACAATGCGGCTCCGGAGCAAACTCCTGCTTCAGAAGAAAAGGCACCTGGTGAACAGACAATAAGTAAAAATCAGGAAAAGCGGAACAACAGAAAGAAGGGGACTGGCGGTTCCAAAAACAAGAAGAAAAACAACAGAAAACATCATTAGTCAATGAATTTCAGTGTATATTCATTGAATATAGAGTATAATACTATACAAGTAAGCACAGAAAGCACTGGCGTGTTTCAGGCCAGTGCTTTCCATCATAATGTTCGGACAGAGGTTCTCATATGGAGACTAAGGCACAATTTATCAAGGAAATCCGACAATATAAGGACTACGATGTTGAACTGATCGGCCGGGCTTATGACAAGGCCAAACAGCTTCATGCAGGTCAGCTCCGCAAGAGCGGCGAGCCCTACATGATCCATCCCATCGCTGTAGCCATCATCCTTGCTCAGCTCGGAATGGATGATGAGACGCTGGTGGGCGGTCTTCTTCACGATGTAGTGGAAGATACGGAGTATACCAGGGAGCAGCTTGTTGAAGATTTTGGCGAAGAAGTTGCCTTACTGGTAGACGGTGTGACGAAGCTGGGGACACTCAAGTATGATAATAACAGGGAGATCGCCCAGGCGGAAACGCTGCGTAAAATGTTTTTGGCTATGTCCAAGGATATCCGGGTGCTGATCATAAAACTGGCAGACCGGCTCCACAATATGAGGACCATCGAGTACATGAGCCCTCAGAAAATCATAGAGAAGTCCACAGAAACACTGGAAATTTACGCGCCCCTTGCCAGCCGGCTCGGTATATATACGATCAAGTTCGAACTGGAGGATCTCTCTCTGAAGTACCTTCATCCAGATGCCTATGAATCCCTGAAAAAGGAGGTCACGGAGAAGAAGGAACAGAGAGAGCGCTTTATCAACGAGGTCATCCAGGAGATCCGGGAAGCGCTGGACGCCGTACATATGAAGTATGACATCTCGGGACGTTCCAAGCACCTCTACAGCGTATATAAGAAAATGGTGCTTCAGCATAAGCAGCTGGACGAGATCTTCGATCTGACGGCGGTTCGTGTCATTGTAGAAAGCGTCAAGGACTGCTACGCGGTCCTGGGACAGGTCCACACCATGTGGAAGCCGCTGCCGGGACGATTTAAAGATTATATCGCCATGCCCAAGCCGAACATGTACCAGTCGCTGCATACGACGGTTCTGGGGGACAACGGAGAGCCCTTCGAGATCCAGATCAGGACCTACGAGATGCACCGGGTGGCGGAATACGGAATTGCCGCCCACTGGAAGTATAAGGAAGGAAATACCTCCGGCGTGCAGAACAGCGAGGACATGAAGCTGGCATGGCTGCGGCAGACTCTTGAATGGCAGAAGGATCTCAACGATCCGAGGGAGTTCATGGAGACCCTGAAGATGGATCTTTTCTCCTCACAGGTCTTTGTATTCACACCAAGGGGAGAGGTCATAGATCTTCCTGCAGGCTCCACGCCCCTGGATTTTGCGTTTAAGATCCATACGGATGTAGGATGCCACTGTGTCGGCGCCAAGGTTAACGGAAAGATGGTGACGATCGACCATCCGCTGAATAACGGCGATATTGTAGAGATCGTCACATCCCAGAATTCGTCTGGCCCCAGCATAGACTGGCTGAAAATAGCGAAGAGTTCCACTGCCAGGAATAAGATCAGGCAGTGGCTGAAAAAACAGAATAAGGGTGACGATGTTGCGCGGGGCAAGGATGCGCTGGATAAATATATCCGAAAGAAGGATTACGATCCCCAGCAGATCGAAAGACTCAAGTATCTTTCCCAGGCGCAGAAGGAACTGGGATTCGCCACTCTGGATGACGCTTATAAACAGATCAGCCAGGGCGGCAGCGTCCTCAGCCGGTTTGCCAATCTCCTCTTTGGCTATTATAATGATGAGCAGGAAGAGGAGCAGCAGAGGAAGAAGCGCAAGGAAGAAGAGATGCTCAATCCCACGCCGAAGAAAGAGCGTGAGGATCGCAAGCGCCGGGAGAATCCCGGGATCCTTGTGAAAGGCATCAACAACCTGATGGTTCGTGTCGCCAGATGCTGCAACCCGGTGCCAGGCGATGATATCATCGGATTTATTACGAAGGGAAGAGGCATATCTGTCCACAGAAAGGACTGTTCCAATATCACGTCACTGCCGGAGCAGGAGCATGCCCGGCTGATTGAAGTGGAGTGGGAGGATCTCAGGGCGGGCATGTCCTATGCCGCGGATATCGTGGTGATCTGCAGCGACAGGAAGGGAATATTTTCAGATATATCCCGGACATGCGAGGATCAGGACGTTCGTATAGAAGGCGTCAATACCAAGGCGACGAGAGATGAGAGCCTTCACATAACGCTGACGCTCATGCTCAATAATACCCAGCAGATGCAGAAGATCCTCCGTACGCTGCGCAATGTGGGCGGAGTCACTCACGTTTATCGGGCGAAGAGCTGATAAGAGAAGCAGATCACAGATTAAGGAGCAATAATGAAAATCTTTCGATATATAACCGGTCCCATCATGGTCAACACTTATCTTGTATATGACGAGAACGGAACGGGATTCATCGTTGACCCGGGTGATTACAGCAGACAGCTGGCGGATAAAATAACAACGGACCGCCTGGATATCCAGTATATCCTCATTACTCACGGCCACGCGGATCATATCGGCGGTGTGGAAGCGTTCCAGAAGATGCTTCCCGATGTTAAAGTCGCTGCATGTGCTGCAGAGCATGATCTGCTGTCCAGCCCGGAACACAACAGCTCGCCGGAGTTTTACGGCAGGGACATAACTGTACAGCCGAATCTGTGGGTATCGGAGGGGGACAGTCTGAAGATCGGCAGCATCGAACTCACTTTTCTCGAAACGCCGGGTCATTCCCCCGGGGGAATGGCTATCGTCATGGACGGATATGTTTTCAGCGGGGACACCCTGTTTCAGGGCTCCGTCGGCAGAACGGATTTCTACGGCTGCAGCTTTCCGGCGCTGATCCATTCGATTCGGACGAAACTGTTCGCCCTGCCGGATGATACGGTCGTTCTGCCGGGGCATATGGAGAAAACAACGATCCGGTTTGAAAAGGAGAACAATCCGTTTGTCAGATAAACTCAGAATCAAAATACATGACTATGACAACACAGCGATACTGAGAGAACTGATCGATGAGTTCCTCAGTCCAGAGGACTATGTCCTGCTGCCGGATGACGGATTCGTGAAAGACAGAGCGCTGCATATCAACCTGCAGGGCAGTCAGGATAAGGATGAGATAAAGCGGGAGATTTTCGACCGTCTCGGGGAAATCACGGGAAGATATCCGGACTGGGGGATCCTGACCGGTGTGCGGCCCGTAAAACTTGCGGGCGAGCGGATGGAGCAGGGGTATTCCCAGCAGCAGGTCATCGACGAGATGACGGGATCTTACCGCCTGACGGAGGGGAAGGCCCGGCTTATTACGGATACATATATCAGGCAGAGGAGGGTCTTCGGCAGGGCACCGGCAAATTCCGCCGGTATTTATATCGGCATCCCGTTCTGCCCCACAAGGTGCGTCTACTGCTCCTTTGCGTCGAACCAGGTGCCGGAGGAAGAAATAGAGCGTTATCTTCCGGCTCTTTACCGTGAGATCGAATATACCGGGCAGAGGATGAAGCAATATGGGCTGGCTGCGGAGAGTCTCTATTTTGGAGGCGGTACGCCGACGACGCTGAATGCGGAACAGCTGCGGGAACTTCTGCAGAGAGCCTGGGATGCCTTCGGCGGGACATCGCTGAAGGAGTTCACCGTAGAGGCCGGCAGGCCGGATACGATCGACGGGGAGAAGCTGGATGTCCTGAAGGACGCAGGAGTGACCAGGATCAGCATCAATCCTCAGTCCATGCATCAGAAAACGCTGGACGCCATAGGCAGGAACCATACGCCGGATGATATCAGAAGGGCGTTCCGCGAAGCGTCTGAAAGGAAATTTAAGGTCATAAACGCAGACCTTATTGCAGGACTTCCCGGCGAGACGCCGGAGGAATTCCGTCAGTCTCTCCAGTCTGTACTGGACATGGGGGCGAACAACGTCACGGTCCACACCCTTGCCGTCAAAAGGGCGTCAAGGCTGAGGGACATCGACCGGGATTACCATTATAAGGCGGCTGACCGGGTCGCCGCAATGCTGCAGAGCAGCAGGACGATCCTGGGCTCAGCAGGCTTTGTTCCATATTATCTCTACCGCCAGAAACATATGGCGGGATACTTTGAGAATACCGGTTGGTGCAGGGATAACGAAGATGGAACGGTTACAGACGGACTTTATAATGTACGGATCATGGACGAGCATCAGACGATCATCGCGCTGGGCGCCGGCGGGATCTCCAAGCGTTACTATCCGGAGAACAATCTGCTGATCCGCTGTCCCAACGTAACAAATTATCAGGAATATATCCGCCGCATCGATGAGATGCTGGAGCGAAAAGAAAATAAATTATGGAGGTAGTTTATGCTTACTAATGCGCCTAAGGGCACCAAAGACATAATGCCGGACCAGTCCTACCGATGGCACTATGTTGAGAAGAAATGGGCTGAGATCTGCAGCCGCTACGGATATAAGGAGATCCGCACGCCGGTCTTTGAGCACACAGAGCTCATAAACCGGGGGGTAGGTGACACGACAGATATCGTACAGAAGGAAATGTACACATTCAATGACCACGGCGGGCGCAGCCTGACACTGAAGCCCGAGGGGACATCCCCGGCGGTGCGTGCCTTTGTAGAGCACAAAGTCTATGCCGACGTGCAGCCGACCAAGATCTACTATGTCACACCATGCTTCCGCTATGAGAAGCCCCAGTCCGGACGGCTCAGAGAATTCCACCAGTTCGGCATCGAAGTATTCGGAACACCGAATATGCTGGCAGACGCGGATGTCATTGCGCTGGGACATGATTTTCTGACAGAAATGGGCATAACAGACGTTACACTGGAAATCAACAGTGTCGGATGCCCCACATGCAGGGCTAAATACAGGAAAGCTCTTCAGGATTTCCTCCGGCCCCATTATGATGAACTCTGTGATACCTGCAAGAGCCGCTTCGACCGGAATCCCATGCGTATCCTGGACTGCAAGTCCCCGGAAGATCAGGCGATCGTAAAAGATGCGCCGCTCATGGTCGACTATCTCTGTGATGACTGCCGCAGTGCGTTCGAAGAACTGCAGGAGAATCTGAAAGCACTGGATATTGACTTTGTTATAAACCCCAAGATCGTAAGAGGTCTGGATTATTATACCAAGACAGCGTTTGAGTTTGTATCCAACAGCATCGGAGCCCAGGGCACGGTCTGCGGAGGCGGACGCTATGATAATCTCTGCCAGGAGGTGGGAGGACCGCCGATCCCCGGCGTTGGATTTGGTCTGGGTATTGAGCGCCTGCTCATGCTCATGGACGCTAATGGATTTGGGATCCCCAAACCGGAACCGGTAGAGGTGTTCATCGTAACCATGGGCGACAGCGCCAGAAAAGAGGGACTGAGCATCCTGCACCAGCTGCACCAGGCAGGCGTCAGCGCGCAGATGGACAGTCTTGCCAGAAATGTCAAGGGACAGTTTAAATATGCGGCCAGACTGGGCGCCAGATACACTGTCGTCATCGGCGATGATGAGATAGCAAGAGGCACCGTCCAGCTGAAAAATATGGACGCGCACGAGCAGAAGGAGATCGCACTGGCTGATATTGTCAGCGAGCTGAGCAAATAAACGGGAGAGGAAAGTCAGAATATGTCAGAACTATTTAAAAGGACGAGCATGTGCGGCGTCCTTAATATGGAGCATACAGGGGAGCAGGTGGTGCTGAACGGATGGGTAGCGCGCCAGCGCCGTCTGGGAGGTCTTATATTCGTTGATCTGAGAGATAAGACAGGCATCGTACAGATTACATTTGATGATACCGTACCAGCTGAAGTATTCGATAAAGCGCAGGGCCTGCGCAGCGAGTATGTTATCGGCGTAAAGGGCACTGTCAGGGAAAGAAGTTCCAAAAATCCGGATCTTCCCACCGGTGATATTGAAGTGCTTGCATCAGATATGGTCATTTACTCCGAGGCGGATACGCCGCCCATCTATATTAAGGACGATGACAATGTCGATGATAATCTGAGGCTGAAATACCGGTATCTGGATCTGCGCAAGCTGAAGATGCAGCGCAATCTGACATTCCGCCATAAAGTAACCAAGCTGGCGAGAGATTATTTTGACGAGAACGGATTTACAGAGGTAGAAACGCCCATGCTCGTGCGTTCTACACCGGAGGGCGCCAGAGATTACCTGGTGCCCAGCCGTGTCAATCCCGGTCAGTTCTATGCACTCCCCCAGTCGCCGCAGCTGTTTAAGCAGCTGCTGATGGTTGGAGGCACCGACCGGTATATGCAGATCGTAAAATGCTTCCGTGACGAAGACCTGAGAGCAGACCGCCAGCCGGAATTTACGCAGATCGATCTGGAGATGTCCTTTGTGGATGTGGATGACGTCATTGCGATCCAGGAAGGATTCCTGAAAAGACTGTTTTCTGAACTGATGGGTGTAGAGATCCAGACGCCGCTGCCCCGTATGAGCTGGACAGAGGCTATGGAGCGGTATGGAAGCGATAAGCCGGATACGAGATTCGGTTTTGAACTGAAGAAGCTGAATGATGTAGAAGCAGTGAAGAATTCGGAGTTTCAGGTGTTTTCCAACGCGCTGGCAGGCGGCGGCGACGTCCGGGGCATCTGCATCGACGGGGGCTCCCCTGTTTTCAGCCGGAAAGAACTGGACAAGGTGCTGGATCAGGCGAAAGCCTTCGGCGCCAGAGGGATCGTATGGATCCGCGTGGAAGAAAACGGATTCAAATCTTCCGTCAACAAGTTTTTCAATGAAGAGCAGCTGGGACAGATCGCAGCGGTATTCGGCGCGAAATCCGGAGACTTAATCCTGATCTGTGCGGATCGCTCCAAGGTCTGCTTCGACAGCCTGGGGTTCCTGCGCCGGGATATCGCCGGAAGAATGGGACTGCTTGACAGTAAGCAGTTTAATCTCCTTTGGGTCACGGATTTCCCCATGTTTGAAGAAGACGAGGAAACAGGCGAACGGAAGGCGATGCATCATCCGTTTACCCATCCGAAGGACGAGGACATTCCGATGCTCGACACCGATCCCATGGCAGTCAAGGCAGATGCCTATGATATCGTCCTGAACGGCGTGGAGCTGGGCGGAGGCAGTATCCGTATCCACGACAGAAACCTGCAGCAGAAGATGTTCGATATCCTCGGCATTTCCAAAGAGGAAAGCCAGAGAAAGTTTGGATTCCTTCTGGAGGCCTTCCGTTACGGAACACCGCCCCACGGCGGCCTGGCATACGGTCTGGACCGTCTTGTCATGCTGCTCACTGGAGAGCCCAGCATCCGTGAGGTCATGGCATTCCCGAAGAACCAGAATGCCCAGTGCCTTGTCAGCGACGCGCCCAATACGGTAGATGACCAGCAGCTGGAGGAACTTCATATCAGGCTCAGAGACTGATATACATAAATAGTCATGATCAACACAGGTATATTCGGCGGCACGTTTGACCCATTCCATAACGGGCATCTGTCCATCATAGAAGCGGCAGTTTCTGAGGATCTCCTTCAGAAAGTCATACTGATGCCCACCAGTATGAGCCCGTTTAAGATCGGGCATAAGATTGCTCCAGAAGAGGATCGTCTTGCCATGCTCCGGCTCGTGGCGGAGCATTACAGCGGAATTACTCTTTCAACGATGGAAATCGAAGAAGAGGGCGTATCATATACGGCAAATACACTGAATCGGATCCAGCGTCTGTATCCGGATGAACGTCTGTGGTTTATCGTTGGAACAGATTCCCTGCTGGATCTGGAAACATGGTACAGGGGTGAAGAACTGCTGAGGACCTATTCCTTTCTGCTGGCTCCCCGGCCAGGATACGATGACACAGAAGTCAGACAGACGATCGAAAACTATGGGCAGAAATACGGTACGGAGATCCATGTGCTCGACAACAGGCGCAGGGATATCTCTTCCACAGAGATCAAGCAGAATCTTAAAGAGGGGAGGAGCATCGAGGGACTGGTGCCGCCGGAAATAGAAAGCTATATTTATGAACATAAGTTATATACGTGAATATGCGGAGAAGCACCTGACAGAAAAACGCAGGGTGCATACCCGGGGCGTTGTTTCAGAGGCAGTCCGGCTTGCGGGCAAATACGGCGCGGATCCGCAGAAGGCAGAGATTGCAGCGCTGTGTCATGATCTGTACCGCGGCGTCGGAAAGAAGGAACTGAACGTCATGGCGGATCGGCTCGGACTGGATCCGGCACGCTATCACAACAATCCCAGCCTTGCCCACGGAAAGATTGCCGCGGCGGTTATTCAGGAAGATCTTGGCATAAATGACCCGGACATTATCAACGCGGTCAGCTACCATACCACGGGAAGACCGGGTATGTCACAGCTGGAAAAAGTTGTTTTCGTCGCTGACGCTATAGAACCCGGCAGGGATTTCCCCGGCGTTGACAGGCTGCGGGCGGCGGCAGACAGAGATATTGATGAAGCGTGCCTGATCTCCCTGGAAGGAACAGCGAAGCACGTGCTGGAACAAGGGGATTACTGTGATCCGGACACGCTGGACGCCAGAGATTATTTTGTTCAGTTATTGAAGGAGAAACGAGATGGACAGCAAACAGCTGGCTCTGGAAACAGCCAGAGTATTAAGTGAGAAACAGGCAATAGATATCCGTATTATTGAGATTTCGCAGAAATCATCGATCGCCGACTATCTGATTGTGACCAGCGGCGGATCTGACCGTCAGGTAGGCGGTCTTTCTGATGCTGTTGAAGAACGGATGGATGAGCTTGGCCAGACGCCGAAAAGCATCGCGGGACGCAGAGGCTCCGGATGGGTGCTGATGGATTACGGCGATGTGATCGTTAATATTTTCAATCCCGAGCTGCGTGAAAGATATAACCTGGAAGGTGTCTGGGGAGACTGTAAACTGTTGGAATTCGAGGAGTAACAATGGACGAAAGATACGATTTTAAAAAAATAGAAAATAAATGGCAGAAATACTGGGAAGAAAATAAGTGTTTCCATACGACGGAGGATGAGTCGAAAGAGAAATACTATGTTCTTGAAATGTTCCCCTATCCATCGGGAAAGCTGCATATGGGCCATGTCCGCAACTATGCCATCGGTGATGTTGTAGCCCGTTCTAAGAAAATGATGGGATATAACGTACTCCATCCCATGGGATTTGATTCCTTCGGGCTCCCTGCAGAAAATGCCGCGATACAGCACGGCATCGCTCCTTCCAAGTGGACATGGGACAATATCCATGAAATGGAAGCGCAGCTGCGCCAGCTGGGTCTTTCCTATGACTGGGACAGAGAGGTCCAGACCTGCAGTCCGGAATACTATAAGTGGATGCAGTGGATCTTTATTCAGTTTTATAGCCAGGGCCTTGCTTACAAGAAAGAAAGCCAGGTAAACTGGTGCCCCAGCTGTCAGACCGTACTGGCAAATGAACAGGTAGTGGACGGATGCTGCGAGCGTTGCCACACGCCGGTAGGAAAGAAGAACCTTTCCCAGTGGTATCTGCGGATCACAAAATACGCGGACCGTCTGCTGGCGGACCTCGATAAACTGCCCGGATGGCCGAACAAGGTCAAAGTCATGCAGGAGAACTGGATCGGAAGATCCCACGGCGCCAATGTGGACTTTAAGATCGACGGAACAGACAAGGTACTGACGGTCTACACCACAAGGGCGGATACGCTGTACGGCTGCACCTACATGGTCATGGCGCCGGAGCATCCCTATGTAAAGGACCTGATCCGCGGAACAGAATACGAGAAAGCTGCGCTGGAATATATCGATCAGGCGCAGCACATCAGCGAGATAGAGAGAACGTCTACAACAAAGGAAAAGACGGGCGTATTTATCGGCCGTTACGGCATTAATCCGGTGAACGGAAAGAAAGTGCCTATTTATATTTCAGATTATGTCCTTATTGGCTATGGTACCGGAGCGATCATGGCAGTTCCTGCCCATGACCAGAGAGACTTTGATTTTGCCCGGAAATTTGATCTGGACATCATTCCTGTCGTTGATCCCCATAATCCCGAAATCGATGTGAACAACCTTACCGAGGCATTTGCCGCGGAAGGAACCATGATCAATTCCGGTGAGTTTGACGGGATGAACAACAGGGAAGCGATCCCAAAAATGATCGAGAAACTCGCTGCGGAAGGCAAGGGAGAGAAAAAGGTCAATTATAAGCTCCGCGACTGGCTGATCTCCCGCCAGAGATACTGGGGCACGCCGATCCCCATGATCTACTGTGAGGACTGCGGATGGGTTCCGGAAAAGGAAGAGAATCTTCCGGTGCTGCTGCCCACAGACGTTGAATTTACAGGAAAAGGTGAATCGCCTCTGACGACATCCAAAACATTCGGCGACTGCACATGCCCTCGCTGCGGAAAAAAGGCGAGGAGAGAAATGGATACCATGGACACGTTCCTGGACTCTTCATGGTATTTCCTGAGATACTGCGATCCGAAAAACGACAAACAGGCCTTTGATAAGAAAAAGGCGGATTACTGGATGAATGTGGACCAGTATATCGGCGGTGTAGAGCACGCGATCCTTCACCTGATGTATGCCCGTTTCTTCGAGATGGCGCTCTATGATCTGGGCCTCGTTTCCAGTGAGGAACCCTTTAAGAACCTTCTGACCCAGGGAATGGTAAACAAAGACGGAAAGAAGATGAGCAAATCTCTGGGCAACGTAGTCAGCCCGGCAGAGATCCTGGATAAATACGGTGCGGATACTGCCCGTCTGTTCATTCTCTTTGCGGCACCGCCGGAGAAGGAACTTGACTGGTCCGACGCAGGCGTTGAGGGAAGCTATCGCTTCCTGAACCGTGTATGGCGCCTGGTCTATGAATGCGTTAATATGAATATTTCTTCGGATGAGGCATTTAAAGTGATATCCGAAGATGATAAAAAACTGAATTACATGCTGAACACGACGATAAAGAAAGTCACAGAGGATGTAGGCGGCAGGTTTAACTTTAACACTGCCATCAGTTCTATCATGGAGCTTGTGAATGAACTTTACCGCTATAAGACGATCAAGAATATCAATGAGGCACTTTTCCTTCACACGGTGAAAAACCTCGTGATCATACTTTCACCTTTTACTCCTCACATCTGTGAAGAGATGTGGCAGGATCTCGGCCATTCTGAATCTCTGGTCAATGAGCCCTGGCCGGCATTCGACGAGTCGGCGCTGGTACAGGATACCATAGAAATCATTGTACAGATCAACGGAAAACTGAAGGCGAAGATGCAGGTCTCCAACGGACTGGACCGAACCGCGCTGGAAGAGGCAGTCAGAGCAAACAGTGAAGTCAGCGCTCTGATCGAAGGAAAGAATGTGATCAAGACTATAGCGGTTCCCAACAAACTTGTGAATTTCGTCGTCAAGTAGAGGGGAATCAATGAATGAGAGATTACAATAGCAAGAAACCTGTCCGGACCGCCGACCAGAATCGCCGGCGTCCGGGGCAGGGGAATACAGGAGGAAATCCGGCAGACCGCCAGAATCAGGGCGGCCGCAGCAGAAAAGGCAGAAACAGCGGACAGAGAAAAAACAGCAGCCCCGAGGGAAAGAGCGCACATGTGAAGGAGAGCGGACTCATCCTCAACGACACAAAGGCTCTGGGAAAGCAGCTTGGGCTGAAAGAACGGACGAAAACAGTGCACCACCGGCCAGTCGCCGGCGGCTCGCGGTCCAGGGGAGGGCAGACGCCCAAGAAGAAGGCGGAGAATCTTAAGATTTTTCCCATAGGCGGTCTGAACGAAATCGGAAAAAACATGACGGCGCTGGAGTACAGGGACCAGATCATCCTGATTGACTGCGGGATGTCATTTCCTGAAGATGAAATGTATGGTATCGATGTCGTCATTCCAGACTTTTCCTACCTGATAGAAAATGCAGCGAAGGTAAAGGGCGTGCTGATCACCCACGGCCACGAGGACCACATCGGCGGAGTTCCTTACCTGCTGAAGCAGATCGATGTGCCGATCTACGGCACACAGCTGCCCCTGGGACTGATACAGAATAAGCTGAATGAACACGGACTGAACGGGGATCTTCGGCCGATCAAGGCAGGAGATGTATTTAAGATCGGCAATTTCCGGATCGAAGCGATCCATACGACCCATTCTATTGCCGATGCGGTATGCTACTGCATAGAGACGCCGGCAGCCAGAGTCTTCCACACCGGTGACTTTAAGATCGATTACACGCCCATCGACGGCGAACCGATCGATCTTCAGAAGCTGGCGGAAATCGGTGCCCGGGGTGTGGATCTTATGATGGCGGACAGCACCAATGTTCTTCGCCCGGGCTTCACCCCTTCAGAAAGGGTCGTAGGCCAGACGCTGGACGGGATATTCCGTCAGGCGAAGAACCGCATCATTATTGCCACATTCTCGTCCAATGTGCACCGTGTGCAGACGATCATCGAGCTTGCCGTAAAATATGGAAGAAAGTTTACGGTCTCCGGCAGGAGCATGGAAAATGTAGTAAAACTTGCCGTAGAGCTGGGCTATCTGAAATATCCTGAGGGTACCTATGTAGAGCTGAATCAGACGAGACATATCCCGGACCGGGAACTCGTTATCATAACGACGGGCAGCCAGGGAGAGCCCATGTCGGCTCTGTCGAGGATGGCAGCGGACGAACACCGCAATGTCAAGCTGAAAAAGGGCGATATGGTCATACTTTCATCCACGCCTGTACCCGGCAACGAGAAAACGGTGTCCAATGTCGTGAATAAGCTGTATGAGAAAGAAGTACAGGTCATTTATAATGATATTGCTGATATCCACGTTTCCGGCCACGCGTGCCAGGAAGACCTGAAACTGATGCATACGCTGATCAAGCCGAAGTTTTTCATGCCTGTGCACGGGGAGCACCGCCATCTGATCCGCCATGCGGAACTGGCGGAAGAACTGGGCATGAAGAAAGAAAATATCTTTATCCTTGAAAACGGCGATCAGCTTACGGTCGATCACCGCAAGGCGATCCAGTTCCGCAATGTCGTACCTGCAGAGGATATCCTCGTAGACGGTCTGGGAATCGGAGATGTGGGAAATATCGTTCTCAGGGACAGAAAACAGCTTTCAGAATCCGGACTCGTCATTATCACCGCTGCGGTGGACCGAAGAAACGGCATCGTCATATCGGGGCCGGAAATCGTCTCGAGAGGCTTTGTTTATGTAAAAGAACACGAAGAGCTTATGACTGAGACCAGAGAGCAGGCGCTGCGCTCCATAGAGAAGAACATATCCGGCGGCTTTAAGGAATGGAATACGATCAAGAACGGCGTTCGGGACGATATGCGCAAATTCATATTTAAGGTGACGCGCCGGAGCCCGATCATACTGCCGATCTTCCTCGATGTAGAGGAATAACCTTGCAGCATGCGGCAGCAAGGCTGCCCGGACAGATAAACAGGGAGGAAACAAATGAACGTTTATGAGGAAGCCCATGATCTTGCAAGAGCAATTCGGGAATCCGAGGAATTCAAGGAGTACGATTCGCTGAAAAAGAAGATCGAGGCTGACCCCGAGCTTGCAGGCATGATCCATGATTTTGAACAAAAGCAGGTAGAGATGCAGGCCCGGACGATGGCAGGAGAAGCTGCCCCGGAAGGATTTCAGCAGCAGATGCAGAAACTGTATCAGATCGTTATGAGGGATCCGTCCGCTGCAGCATATATGCAGGCAGCCGTGCGCTTTTCTCTGATGATCAACGATGTGTACCAGATCCTTGGGGACGCCATGGGGTTTTCTATTGGCAAACCCCAGTAAATATGTTAAAATAGCATGAGTCAATCTGATCAATAATAAAACAATATAGAAAGTGAGACGATACCAATGATTACAGCAGGAGATTTCAGAAAGGGCATTACATTTGAGATGGATGGAGAACCCCATGTAGTTCTCGATTTCCAGCATGTCAAACCGGGCAAGGGTGCAGCATTCGTCAGGACCAAGCATAAGAACATCCTGACTGGAGCGATCAAGGAAGAGGCATTCAACCCCAGCGATAAGTTTGAGAATGCACATATCGACACCAAGAAGATGCAGTATCTGTACAATGACGGAGAACTGTACTACTTCATGGATCAGGAGACATTTGAGCAGGTTCCTATCGGCAAGGATGATGTGGCTGAAGCGATGAAGTACCTCAGAGAGAACGATGAGGCTACCATCAAGTTCTACAAGGGCGCCCCGTTCCAGGTAGATGCTCCGAACTTCGTTGACCTGACTGTTGTCAAGACGGAGCCGGGGGTTAAGGGCGATACTGCGACTAACGTGACCAAGGCTGCGGAAGTAGAAACAGGCGCTGTGATCCAGGTACCAATTTTCATTGAGGAAGGTGAAAAGATCCAGATCGACACCCGTTCCGGAGAATATCTGGGAAGATCCAAGGAGTAATAACCGCTGATCCTTTTTATGCAAGAGGGCCCCGGAACCTTTTAACTGAACTACGGAAGAATATAGGGGCGTTGTTCTGACGTCCCTTTTTTCTGGTGTTACAGGAATACGCATCGGCGGCGCTGCGGGAGCCGCACAGGAGATGCAGGGGGTAATGATGGGATATACATTAATGGAGATGATGGAGCAGGATATTTATGGCGAATAAAAAACATCCAAAGAACTCAGGCGGGGGAAGTGCCGCTCTGCGCCTTTTCTTTATCATTCTGGCGCTGCTGGTGATCGTGATCCTGGGTCTGATGATCTATGCGAACGGCATTTCGGAGACAGCGCTGGATCCGAAGGACAAGACAGAGCGATCCATACATATAGAAAAAGGAGCATCTACAAGTTCTATCGGGGATATACTGGAAGAAAAGAAAATCATTAAGAGCGCGTTCGCCTTCAAGGTATATACATTGCTGCACCGGTATGACGGGCAGTACCAGGCGGGATACTACGCCATGGCGCCCAGCATGAAGACGAATGAGATCGCGAAGATCCTCGCCACAGGAAAAACGAATAATATTCAGTTTACCATACCGGAAGGGTATACGGAGTATGAGATCAGGGACCGGCTGGCGGAGATCGGCCTTGTGGATAAGGAGGAGTTTACTTCACTTCTGGAAGGAGGCGGATTCCGCACCCAGTACAGCTTTCTGAAGAACGCCCAGAAGGGAGATCACTATCTGGAAGGCTATCTGTTCCCCAGTACGTATACGGTACCGGCGAACGCTGACGGCGATTATATAATCACGGCGATGCTGAACGGATATTCGACCGTTTTTACGGATGAGTACCGCGCCAGAGCAAAGAAACTGGGATATACGGAAAATGAGATCATTATCATTGCGTCCATTATTGAGAAAGAGGCAGCTATTGATTCAGACCGGGCTGCTGTGGCCAGCGTTATTTACAATCGGCTGAAAGACGGGATGGCCCTCCAGATGGATTCTACGGTTCAGTATGTACTGAGCTTCGATAATAACAGGAAGAAAGACCTGACCATTGACGATACGCAGGTGAAGTCAAGGTATAATACATATAAGCATGCAGGCCTTCCGCCCGGACCCATCTGCTGCCCCGGGGAGAAATCCATCCAGGCGGCGCTGTATCCGGAGAAGACCAGTTATATGTATTTCATCCTCAGCGACAAGCTGGACGGATCTATGGCTTTCTCCAAATCATATAATACGTTTTTAAAAGATAAAGAAGCATATTACGCAGCCCGGGATAAGGCAGAGAGCAAGAGCAGTAAAGATAATTAAGCGGAAAGGTCAGCAGCAACGGAGCATATATGAATGAAGAAACAGCAGTGGAATTATCCATCGTAAACCCTGTCGTCAAGGAATTTCTTAATCAGAAATACAGACCTGCCGATCAGCGGCTCCTGTCTTTCCGTGAAATTGGAGAGCGTAATCTGGTCCCGATCATTTTAAAGGAAACGGAGTCTGTTCTCAGCATGCTGCTGAAACTGACCAGGCCGGATAAGATCCTGGAAATCGGTACAGCAATAGGGTATTCAGCGGCTTTTTTTGCATATTCCTGTCCCGATGCAGAAATATACAGCATTGAGAAGGATGACAATTCTTTTCGCATCGCCGGAAAGAATATAGAAGCGGCGGGCCTTGAAGGACAGGTACATCTGTATCACGGAGACGGCGAGGATGAGATACGCAGGATGGGGAAAGAAGGAATCAATGGATTTGACCTGGTCTTCATCGATGCGGGAAAGAGCCATTACCGGCGTTTTCTTGACGCTGCTCTGACGGTCAGCAGCGATCACGCAGTGATTATATCGGATAATATACTCATACACGGTCTTACTGTCACTGCAGACCGGGACCCGAAAAACAAGCATAAAACACATATGAGAAAGATGCGGGAGTACCTGGATTATATCTGCAGCAATCCCCGGTTCGACACGACGCTCATGGCTGTGGGCGACGGAATGGCTGTATCGCTTCTGCAGACAACGTAGCGAAATAATAATTATATGGTAAACCAAAAGAAAAATGATAATATTACGTCAATTACGGAGGAACGGTGAACAATAAAATGGAACTTCTGGCTCCGGCCGGAAACCTGGAAAAACTGAAAATCGCTGTGACCTACGGCGCGGACGCTGTTTATTTCGGCGGAGAAGCTTTTTCGCTGAGAGCGGGGGCAGGCAACTTCACGATAGAAGAAATGAAGGAGGGCATTGCCTTTGCTCACGAAAGAGGGGTAAAATGCTATCTGACGCTGAACATATTTGCTCATAATGGAGATATCGAGCCTCTGAAAGAGTATCTGGCAGAAATCAGGGATATTGGTCTGGATGCCTGCCTCATATCGGATCCGGGGATCCTCTTTCTCGTTCGGAGCATGCTCCCGGATATGGAGATCCATCTTTCTACACAGGCGAATATGACGAATTACATGGCGGGTCAGTTCTGGCATGAACAGGGCGTCCGGCGGCTGGTCCTTGCAAGGGAGCTTTCTCTGAAGGAGATCCATGAGATGCGGCGTCAGATACCGCAGGACATGGAACTGGAATCCTTTGTTCACGGCGCCATGTGCATATCTTATTCCGGACGGTGCCTGCTGAGCAGCGTTATGACCGGGAGAGACGCCAACAGAGGTCTTTGTGCTCATCCCTGCCGCTACAGCTATGCCCTTATGGAAGAAAAAAGACCTGGGGAATATTTTCCTGTGGAAGAGGATATCCGGGGAACATATATCATGAACTCTAAGGACCTGTGCATGATCCGTCACATTCCTGATCTTGCGGAGGCAGGGATCAGCAGTGCCAAGATCGAGGGACGGATGAAGAGCATCTATTACATTGCTGTTGTGATCCATGCGTACAGACAGGCACTGGATGCGTACTACGCAGATCCGGAGCACTGGGAATTCCGGGAAGAATGGTTCCAGGAACTGTGCAAGGCCAGCCACAGGGAGTTTTCTACAGGGTTCTATTTCGGACCCGCGGGACCCGAGACGCAGAATTACCAGTCCAGCAGATACATCAAAGAGTATACGTTTGCCGGACTTGTGAAAGATTATGACGCCTCTTCCGGGACGGCGCTTGTAGAGCAGAGGAACAAAGTCAGCCTCGGCGAGGAGGTCGAAGTATTCGGTCCGGATATCTCTTTCTTCACCCAGAAGATCGAAGACATGAGGGACGCGGAGACCGGAGAGCTGCTGGAATCGGCTCCCCATGCCCAGCAGATGCTGAAAATCAAAATGGAGCAGCCCGTAAAACCGGGATATATGCTCAGGAAACGTGTTTAATTTACGACTGGAGTGTGATGAAAATGACTGCAGACCCGGCGAGTCTGACGGAATCCTACCGAATACTGCTGATTGCAGTACTCATATTTATTAACGGTGTGATCACCGCCATGAATACTGCCATGGAATCGGCCAACCGGACCAAGATCAGGCAGATGACGGAAGAAGATCAGGAAAACCACAGGGCGCAGACGCTGTACCGCCTGGTTCAGCAGCCTGCGAAATACCGAAATGCCAACCGGCTTCTTAACTATGTGTTCGTTGTATTCGGGCTGCTCCTGACCATAGGACTTCCCTATAACAGGGCATTATGTGTGCTGGTTTATCTTGTTGCCCTGCTTTCTCTCGGCGAGATCTGTCCCCGGAAGATCGGCAAGCAGCACAGCCTGGGCATGGCGCTTCGCATGGCAGGTTTTCAGTACTTCGTTTATGGCGTGTTTTTCCCGGTAACATGGACGCTTACCGTAATTGCGAATCTGGTGCTCCGGCTCCTGCGTCAGAAAACGAATGTGGACGAGAAAGAGTATTCGGAGGACGATGTCATGTCCATCCTCGAGGCGGGACAGCAGAGCGGTGAGATCCGGGAAGAAGGACGGAAAATGATAGGAAGCATTTTCCAGTTCGACGACGAACTCGCCTATGAGATCATGACGCCCCGGACCGATGTATTCATGATCGATATTACGGATCCGCCGGAGGAATATCTCGATCAGCTGATGAAAATGAGATATACCAGGATGCCGGTCTGTGACGGGGGCAGCGACGATATCATCGGAATTCTGCATATCAAGGATTATCTGATCAAAGCATGGCAGACCGGGTTCGATCAGGTGGACATCCGTGAGATCCTCCGCAAGCCGTATCTTGTTCCGGAGACGAAGAAAATCGACACACTCTTCGTTGAGCTGCAGAGAGAAAAGCAGCATATTGCCGTACTGATCGATGAATACGGCGGTTTCAGCGGCATCGTAACACTGGAAGACATCATAGAGGAAATCGTCGGGGATATCGATGATGAATATGATGAAGAAGAAGAGAGCATAGAAAAGATCAACGATACAGACTACCTGATCGACGGCAGTGTGGATCTGGACGACCTCAACGAGGAACTGGGCACAGATCTTGAGTCTGAAAACAGCGAGACTATCGGAGGATACCTTATCGATATGATAGGCGAGATCCCTAATGACGGATATATCAACCAGACGATCCGGGTTGAAAATTATGATTTCACGATCCTTTCGGTAAAAGAACGCCGGATAGAAAGGATCCGTCTCCACATTGACGAGCCGGATACAGAAGAAATCGGTGAACGCGGCGAGCATGGAAACCGGGGAGAAGAACGGTCATGAGTGATCAGGAATACAGACAGAGACAGGGTGACTCATCGCCGGCACCCTCTGTAAAGTATGCACTGACAAGAGAGGTGTACGAACTTGTGCAGAGCAGGGTGCTTTCCGTTAAGGGCGTGAGCCGCATGAGCGGCGCAGAAAGCCCGCTGAACCTGGGGATCCCGGGGATCCGGCAGAAGAGTGTTAAAGGTGTAAAGATCGACGAGGACGATGGTTCGCTTGCCATGGACATCTATATCAACGTCGTCTACGGCGCCAAGATCCCTCAGGTCGCGTGGGATATTCAGGATATACTGAAGAATACGGTGAAACATGCGCTGAAGGGCGTAGAAATCAAGGAAATTAATATTCACGTCCAGGGTGTGGACAACGATAAGCCAGAGGCAGAGGAGCAGGAGTAAATGACCAGGAAGAATGCAAGGGAACTGATGATGCAGATCCTTTATCAGATGGACTTAAATAACGATTTCAGCGGAGAGACAAGAGATCATTATCTTCAGGGAAAGAAAACCGGGGAACAGGCGGAGTACTGCCAGGAGATATATGATCTTTCCTGCGAGTACAAAAACAGGATCGACAGTCTGATCAGCCAGTTCAGCGTAAAATGGAAGATAGAGCGCATGCCCAAGACTGATATCGCCATACTGCGCGTGGCAACAGCAGAGCTGCTTTATATCGAAAACATTCCCACAGCGGTTTCGATCAACGAGGCAGTGGAACTTGCCAAGAAATATGGAACGGAGCAGTCGCCCCGGTTCGTAAACGCGATCCTCGGCAATATCGAGAAGGAGATCAGAGCGTAGCATGGATTATTTTCTGGGATTTGATACCAGCAATTATAAGACATCCATCGCTGTTGCAGGCAGTGACGGAACGGTCGTCCGGGACGTACGCCGTTTTCTCAATGTAAAGAAAGGGAATCGTGGCCTGCGGCAGTCTGAGGCGCTGTTTCAGCACGTGATGAATATCCAGGACATCGCTCCGCAGCTGATGCTGGATCCGGATATCCGCGGCAATATCCGGGCTGTGGCGGTATCTTCCAGGCCCAGGCCGGAAGAAGGTTCCTATATGCCGGTCTTCAACGCGGGAATCAGCGCAGGCAGGCTGGCGGCAGAACTTCTGGGCGTACCATGTTATGAATTCTCCCATCAGGAAGGACATATAGAAGCTGTGCGCCGGGGCAGCGGACTGGAGCAGGCGGAGCGCTTTGTTTCTTTTCATTTCTCAGGAGGAACGACAGAGGCTGTCCTGACAGAGGATCCGGGAGCGCAGGGGGAGCACGCCCGGTATACGATCGTTGGAGGATCCAGAGATCTTGCCTTTGGTCAGCTTCTGGATCGGGTCGGCGTGTCCCTGGGCATGGAGTTCCCCTGCGGAGAGGAAATGGACGCAATTGCCGTATCATCGGACGCGGAACCCCAGAAACTTCCCCGCATCGCAGCGAAAGACGGTTTCATAAACATCTCAGGTATCGAGACCTGCTGCCAGAGACTGATCGGAAGTACCAGCCGGGAAGCGCTGATCCGGGGCATATTCCAGGAGGTAACGCATGCCATAGAGAAAATGACGAACCAGATCGCGGAGAAGTATCATGTAAACCAGTTCCTCTTCGCCGGAGGCGTATCAGCAAGCCGGTTCGTGCGCAGTCATCTGAACTGCGACACCGACATTTATTTCGGCGATCCCCATATGTCTACGGATAACGCAGCAGGCATCGCATTGCTTGGAGGTAAGAAATATGGCCGTCAGACCGATCACTGTATCACAGCTGAATGAGTATCTCGCCCGTATTGTAGGAACGGATCCGCTGCTGAGCAGTGTCACAGTCCGCGGAGAGGCGTCCGGCGTAAAATACCACAGCAGCGGACACGTGTATTTCGCGCTGGTGGATGAACAGAGCAGGCTGAACTGTTTCCTGCCGGCAAACTACGTGAGGACCCTGGACTTTCAGCTGACAGACGGGATGGATGTAACACTGAACGGCGGCGTCAGCGTTTTTAAGAAGGGTGGGTCTTATTCCCTTTATGTCCGCCATATAGAGACGGCAGGCGAAGGAAGTCTCGCGATCGCTTTTGAGAAAATGAAAAAACGCCTTGCCGCGGAAGGATTGTTTGATCCGGCACACAAGAAGGATCTTCCGGCATTTCCCCGGAAGATCGGCGTGATCACCGCAAGTACGGGAGCAGCCGTACGCGATATTCTCAAGATCATAAGGACAAGAAACGATGTATGCGATGTTACCGTTTTCCCGACGCCGGTACAGGGAGAGGGAGCAGCGGAGCAGATCGCCGCCTCAATAGACTTTGTTAACGAAAACTGCAGGGATATCGACGTGCTGATCGTAGGAAGAGGCGGCGGTTCGGCGGAGGACCTGTGGGCATTTAACGAGGAATGTGTTGCCAGGAGCATTTATGCATCCCGTATCCCCGTGATCTCCGCGGTAGGCCATGAGATCGACTGGTCCATTTCCGACCTTGCGGCGGACCGGCGTGCGGAAACACCGACAGCGGCGGCGCAGATGGCGGTGCCGGACACCGGTGAACTGAGGGAGCAGCTGGAGAAAATGCAGATGGATCTGGGACAGCAGCTGAATAACCGGGTCATGTATTACTCCATGATGGCGGAGAACATGGCCAGGACGCTGAAGGACCAGGAGGGGGCCAGGATCAAGGAACTTGGCACCCGCGTGGAATCGCTGAAGACCGTCCTTGCCGAAAATGATCCCCGGACCATTCTGGCAAGCGGCTATGCCATCGTGGAGGATGGAGGCGGTCATGTGGTGACCAGTGCGGATGCTGTTGCAGCCGGAAAGGAATACAAAGTAACATTTGCTGAAGGATGGGCGACGGCCCGTTTCGACGAGCGGGGAGGTGAAGGTAATGAGTGACCGCGAAAATGTCAGCTTTGAGCAGGCAATGGAAAAACTCAGGGAATATACAGAGAAGATAAAATCCCCGGAGACAAATCTGCAGGATTCTATCGCCTGTTATGAAGAAGGAATGAAGTATTATAAGATCTGCAGCGATATACTCAGTGATGCGAAGCAGAAGATAGAAACGTTTGAGATTCGGTAACGACCGGGCAGGAGGCTGTCATGATTGAAAATTATAATGAATATAAAAAGATGATCGACGAGCACCTGATGGACTGCATACCGGCAGTGGCGCCGATCAGCAGTACCCTTTACGAGGCGATGAAGTACAGTCTCCAGGCGGGCGGAAAGCGACTGCGGCCTGTCCTGCTGCTGGCTTCCTGCGAGTTTGCGGGCGGTGATTCCCGGAAGGCAATACCCTATGCCTGCGCGCTGGAATACATCCACACCTATTCGCTGATCCACGATGATCTTCCGGCCATGGATGACGACGAGCTGCGCCGGGGCAAACCGACGAATCACATGGTCTATGGCCCGGGAATCGCAACACTGGCAGGAGACGGTCTGCTGAATACGGCTTTTGAGGTCATGTACAAGAATCTGTTTCTTGTATTCGACGATCCCGCTGCCATGAAGCGGGGGATCAAGGCGGCTTATGCCATTGCCAAGGGCGCAGGCGTCGGTGGCATGGTGGCAGGACAGGTCGCTGATCTGGAAGCGGAAAATACAGAGCAGGGATCCAATGAACTGCTGGAATACATTCAACTCAATAAGACCGGAGCGCTGATTCGTGCGGCGGTAGAAGCCGGTTTATATCTGGGCGGCGCGGATGATGAGATGATGGAGCATATGCTTTCCTATGCGGAGAATCTGGGACTGGCCTTCCAGATCGCCGATGATATCCTGGATGTCCGGGGAAACGCAGGGGAACTGGGCAAGAATACAGGAGAGGACGCGAAGAATGACAAACTGACCTATGTGTCGCTGAACGGCATGGACGCATCCCAGCAGCGGCTTCATGAACTGACCCAGAACGCTGTGGACGCCATAGCGGATTATTATGACAATGCGATATTCTTCCGCGAACTCGTTCTGAATCTTGAAAAACGCACATACTAGTTTATTTGTTTAAGATTAAAGAGGCTGATAATGAAAGATCTCACGCAGTACAATTTTCCTGAAGACCTGAAATCCATGAGCAGGGAGGAGCTGGAGCTTCTCTCTTACGCGATCAGGGATTTCCTCATTGAGCATGTGTCTGAGACAGGAGGTCATCTGGCGTCCAATCTGGGCGTCGTTGAACTGACCATTGCGCTGCACCGCGTTTTCGGCAGTCCGGAGGATAAGATCATCTGGGATGTGGGGCATCAGTCTTATGTCCACAAAATCCTGACCGGCCGGGCGGACCGGTTTGACCGGCTTCGGTGCACCGGGGGCATGAGCGGATTTCCCAAACGGTGCGAGAGCGTCCATGACGTGTATGAGACGGGCCATTCCAGTACATCCCTTTCCGCTGCGGCAGGCATGGCGGCGGCCAGAGACCTGCAGGGAAAGCATCACGAGGTGATCGCCGTGATCGGGGACGGATCCATGACCGGCGGCATGGCTTATGAAGCATTGAACAACATCGGGGCGTCCAAGTCAAAAGTCATCGTGATCCTCAATGACAACGGCATGTCCATATCACGAAATATCGGCGGCATGTCTAATCATCTCGGCAAGCTGAGAACATCCGATCAGTACCTGGAGGCGAAGGCCAGCATCAAGAAGACGCTGAAACAGATCCCCTACGTGGGCAGCGGCATTGCCCAGGGTCTTGCCGATGCGAGAGATAAAGTGAAATATGCAGTTATAAAAGACGGCGTGATATTTGAGGAGCTGGGCTTTACCTATCTGGGCCCGGTGGACGGCCATGACGTTTCTGAGATGATCGACGCTCTGGAGCAGACGAAAAAACTCTCCGGACCGGTGCTCCTCCATGTTATTACGAAAAAAGGAAAAGGGTACAGGAATGCGGAACAGAATCCGGACAAGTTCCACGGCATCGGGCCCTTTGATATTGAGTCCGGGGAGCCGAGGAGAAAGTCAGGTCTCACGTATTCCGCGGTCATGGGAGAAGAAGCAGTGCGGCTTGCAGGTTCGGATCCGCGCATCGTGGCAATTACTGCAGCCATGGGCAATGCCACGGGCCTGGGCCCGTTCAGCAGGGTATATCCGGACCGGTTCTTTGATGTGGGGATCGCAGAAGCCCACGGCGTGACATTCGCTGCCGGACTTGCCAGCAGCGGCATGAGACCTCTTGTGGCTATATATTCTTCCTTCCTTCAGCGGGCATATGATCAGATCGTTGAAGATGTCTGCCTGCAGAACCTTCCTGTGGTCTTTGCCATAGACCGGGCGGGCATTGTTGGCGCGGACGGGGAGACCCATCACGGTCTGCTTGACCTTGCCTATCTGTCATCTGTTCCGAACATGACGGTCCTGACGCCTGCAGACGGCGGCGAGTTGAAAGCCATGCTGGACTATGCCTTTTCTCTGGGCACGCCCGCAGCGATCCGGTATCCCAGGGGGGAATGCCCGGACCAGGATGCAGAACCCAGGCGGTTCTCGGGAAAGAATGAACGGCTGAAAGAAGGAACGGATGCAGATATCTGGGTTGTAGGAGCGATGAAGGCCACAGCTCTGGAAGCCGCGGATATTCTTGAACAGCAGGGGATCCATGCCGGAGTTGTGTCAGTAAAGTGCGTAAAACCGCTGGACCTGGCTTTGTACGATGGGAATCCTCTTGTCGTTACGCTGGAGGATGGATATGTCACGGAAGGCGTGGGAACGCGCATCGCCGCGCAGCTGTCTCCGGGAGCAGAAACGATGCGCCTCGGCTGGCCGGACCGGTTCATTGAGCACGGCGCCCCCGCTGATCTTTATGAGGCGTACGGACTGGACCCCCTGTCCGTTGCAGAAAGGATTCGTGAAAAGATTGAAGGAAAGGCTTGATGTTCTGCTGGTTCAGCAGGGTTATTTTCAGTCCAGAGAGAGGGCGAAGATAGCCATAATGGAAGGCATTGTATTCGTAGACGGCCAGCGCAGTGACAAGGCTGGGACAAAGATCGACGTGGAATCAGCCATAGAAGTCCGGGGGAATACATGTCCCTATGTGTCCCGGGGCGGATATAAACTGGAGAAATCCATTAAGGAATTCGGTCTGGATCTTGAGGGGAAGATCTGTATGGATATCGGCGCTTCTACCGGGGGATTTACGGACTGCATGCTCCAGAACGGGGCGAGCCGCGTCTACTCTGTCGACGTGGGATACGGCCAGTTGGACTGGAAGCTGCGGACGGATCCCAGAGTCGTCAATATCGAAAAGTGCAATATCCGATATATCGACCCGTCCCTGATCAAAGACCCTGTGGATTTTATCAGCATCGATGTATCGTTTATTTCCCTGAAGCTCGTGCTCCCGGTCGCTGTACAGTTTCTCCGGGACGGCGGGAGGATAGTATGCCTTGTCAAACCCCAGTTTGAAGCAGGACGAGAGCAGGTAGGAAAGAACGGCATCGTCCGGGATCCGGAGGTACATAAGCAGGTTATAGAAAAAGCCGAGGGGTATGCCGCGGATAACGGTCTGTCTGTGATGGGACTGACCTGGTCGCCGGTTACCGGAGCAAAAGGCAATATTGAATTCCTTTTATGTGTTGGCAAGAATCAGAATTTGCGTTATAATTCTCTTAGCGCCGAAGAAACAGTCACGAGCGCCCATCGGGAGCTCGCCGTCCGTTAGGTAAGGAGAGAAGCGGACAGGACTGTTCACGTAATGTAATATGTAAAGGAGATTGAGAGTTATGAACATTTCTAAGAAAGTTGCAGAGATGCAGTTCTCACCCATCAGAAAATTTAATCCGCTGGCGATCAAGGCGGAGTCTGAGGGGAAGAAGGTCTATCATCTGAACATCGGACAGCCGGATATTGAGACGCCTGCTGTTTTCATGGATGCGATCAGAGCTTACCAGCCGAAGGTCATCGCTTACGGCGAGTCCGGCGGGCTGCCGTCGCTGCAGGATGCGATAATTGGATATTACAAGAAAATCGGTGTTGACCTTGAGCGCAAGGATATGATCATCACGACCGGCGGATCAGAAGCGCTGCTCATGGCATTCCTGTGTGTCATGAACGAGGGAGATCAGGTAATGATGGCAGAGCCGTTCTACACAAACTATAACACGTTTGCCAAGGAAGCCGGCGGCAGCATCACTCCGATCACAACAAGTGCGGAAGACGGATATGCATATGCTAAGAAAGAGCTTCTCGAGAAGAGCCTGACGCCGAACACCAAGGCGATCGGATGCATTACACCGGGCAACCCCACAGGAAACGTACTCACTAAGGAGGACATGCAGGTCATCTGTGAGTTCGCTGCGGAGCATGATCTGTGGATCATTGCGGATGAGGTTTACCGTGAGTTCGTTTATGACGGCAGACAGCTGGCATCCTTCGGCCAGATGAAGGGCTATGAGGACAGAGTGATTCTGGTAGACTCCATTTCCAAGAGATTCTCTGCATGCGGAGCAAGAATCGGCTGCATCATTTCCAAGAATGCGGACCTGATGAGCGGCGCCATGAAGATCGCACAGGGCAGACTGTGCTCCTCCACCATCGACCAGGTTGGAGCAGCCGCGCTGTACAGCGTACCTCAGAGCTATTATGACGATGTCAACACAGAGTACTGCTCCAGAAGAGATACGGTTTATGACGCACTGATGAAGATCCCCGGCGTAACATGCCAGAAGCCCGGCGGAGCATTCTATATGACCGTTAAGCTCCCGGTTGACGACGCAGAGGATTTCCTGAACTTCCTGCTGACAGAGTTTGAGGACAACGGCGAGACAGTTATGTTTGCACCGGCAAGCGGATTCTATGCAACACCGAACATCGGCAAGGATGAGATCCGTATCGCTTACATCCTCAAGAAAGAAGATCTGGTCAGAGCCGCAGAGCTGATGGGACTTGGTCTTGAAGCTTATAACAAAAAGCTGGGAAAATAATTACTGTAAATTGATATTTTGCAAGGCCGGATCCTGGTGGTCCGGCTTTTGTGAATAATAATATATCTTTTTCTGCTTTGCTCGGGACTGGCAATCCATCCCGGATCAGACGTCCGCCCGGATCAGAAACAGAAAATGTAAAACCGGTTTCAGAACCAAGGAGAAAAGAATGGCGAAATTGTCTCCCATGATGGAGCAGTATATGAGTATCAAGAAACAGTATCAGGACTGCATACTGTTTTTTCGGCTCGGAGACTTTTATGAGATGTTTTTTGAAGATGCGAAACTTGTGTCGCGTCTTCTGGAACTGACATTGACGGGGAAGAGCTGCGGCCTTCCTGAACGTGCTCCCATGTGCGGCATACCGTTCCATGCAGCGGATTCATATATAGAAAAACTGGTGGACATGGGATACAAGGTCGCCGTATGCGAGCAGCTGGAAGATCCGAAGGAAACAAAGGGCATGGTCAAACGGGGTGTTATACAGATCGTCACACCCGGTACCGTGACTTCCGGTACGATCCTGAAGGAAAAGGACAATAATTACCTTGCCGCCGCATGGCTCGATCATAACGGGATGTCTGTCTGCTACTGCGATATATCCACGGGGGAACTCTGCCTCACAGAGAAAACAAGCGGATCCAGTCTGTATGAGGATCTGACCAATGAGCTTGTAAAGATCAGTCCCAGGGAGATACTGATCAACCGGGAGCTGGGGCAGCTCCACAGTGAGAAAGAGCTGAGGGACCTCACAGATGCCTTTGTTCAGGAGATGCCCGATTCCTATTATTCTGTCCGGGGCGCCATGGAATCCATCCATGCGCAATTCGGCTCACTGTCCCTGACAGCCCTGGGGATCGAAGGGCGGGATCTCTGCGTCCGCACCATGGGAGCGCTGCTTGCCTATCTGCTGGAGACCCAGAAACAGAATCTGGGACAGCTGACCCAGTGCAGGTACTATGAGATCGGCAGTCATATGGCCCTAGACCGGGCGACCATCAGGAATCTGGAAATTACGGAGACGCTGTATGACAAGAAAGTGCAGGGGTCACTTCTGGGCGTTCTTGACCGGACACAGACGGCCATGGGCGGCCGCAGGCTGCGGCAGTGGCTCAGAGAACCGCTGAATGACCCGGATGAGATCAATCGGCGCCTTGATGCGGTCCAGGAACTTTCAGACGCTCCCATGACGCTGAACGACCTGACAGAGGCGCTGCGCAGCGTCTATGATTTTGAACGGCTGGCAGGGAGGATCGCCTCCGGCAATGCGAACGGCAGAGATATGGTTGCATTGCGCCGGTCCGTCGACCTTCTCCCCGAGATCCGCGGATGCCTGTCCGATGCGGAAAGCGCGCTCCTGATAGAAATGCGCGGCCAGATCGACGAACTGTCTGACGTGAGAAAACTGACGGAAGCCATCGTCGATGAACCGCCCTATACGGTAAAAGAAGGGGGTCTGATCCGGCAGGGTACCAGCGGAGAACTGGATGAGCTGAAGGACTCTATCCGGGATGCCAAAGCGTGGATCGCCGGTCTTGAAGCCTCAGAAAAGGAACGTACTGGCATTCAGCATCTGAAAGTGGGCTATAACAAAGTTTTTGGCTATTATATTGAGATCAGCAAATCGAATCTGGATCAGGCGCCGGATGATTATATCCGCAAGCAGACCCTGGTGGGGGGCGAGCGCTTTATTACGCCGGAGCTGAAGGAAAAAGAAGGTCTGGTCCTCAATGCGGAGACGAGGATCAATAAGCTGGAGTATGAGATATTCACCGATATCCGGGATAAGATCCGGGAATATATACGGCAGATCCAGCAGACGTCCTCTGCCATAGCCGTCCTGGATGTGCTGTGCTCCTTCGCCGCAGTCAGCACCCGGTTCGGGTATGTGCGTCCGGCGGTGGACAGCAGCATGGTCATCGATATCCGCAGAGGAAGGCACCCTGTCATCGAGCAGACAACGGAGCAGGGGCTCTTCGTGTCGAACAATACCTATATGGATGACCAGGATCAGAGCATGCTGATCATTACCGGACCGAACATGGCAGGTAAGTCAACATACATGCGGCAGACGGCACTGATCGTCCTCATGGCACAGACCGGATGCTTCGTGCCCGCGGAGAGCGCCCATATCGGCGTCTGTGACCGCATATTCACCCGCATCGGCGCGTCGGACAATCTTGCTCAGGGCCAGTCCACGTTCTTCGTTGAGATGAGTGAGCTTGCGTATATCCTCCGCAATGCGGGGAGCAGGAGCCTGATCATTCTTGATGAAATCGGCAGGGGAACCAGCACATACGACGGGCTGTCCATCGCGTGGGCGACTGTAGAGTATCTCTGCAGCGAGAAGCGCAGGATCCGCACGCTTTTCGCAACCCACTACCATGAACTGACCGTGCTGGAGGAGGAGCTCCGGGGGGTACAGAATCTGAATGTTGACGTATCGGAGGATAACGGGAATATCGTCTTCCTGCACAAGATCGTACCCGGTTCTGCCAGCCGAAGCTACGGGATCCATGTTGCGCGGCTTGCGGGGGTCCCTGCAGTGCTGCTAAACAATGCGGAGGACAAGCTTCTGCGGCTTGAGGAGGAGGGCGCTGCCGGTTCAGTAACAAAGGCTTTCTCGGCACCTCCCCGGAAAGACGAGCCGCAGCAGCTGTCTTTCTTTGCCCCGGAGGATAACCCAGCCATAGAAGAACTCCGAAAACTGGACCTGATGGAAGTCACCCCTTCCCAGGCGATCCGCATATTAGAAGACCTGAAGGACATGATTGATGATTAAGGTATTAGAAAAAACAGTTTCCGATAAGATCGCAGCCGGAGAAGTGATAGAACGGCCGATTTCCGTTGTCAAGGAACTGGTCGAGAATTCCATCGACGCAGGCGCGTCCCGCGTTACACTGGAGATCCGGGGCGGCGGCAAGACGTTTATCCGCGTCACAGACAATGGCTGCGGCATTCCCAGAACGGAGGCAGAGACGGCGTTTCTCCGACATGCTACCAGCAAGATACAGTCTCTTTCCGACCTGGCATCTGTTCACAGCCTGGGATTCCGGGGCGAGGCTCTGGCAAGCATCGCTGCTGTGACCCGTGTCTCTCTGATCACAAGACCTGCAGGGGAAAAGGCAGGGACAAGGGTCACGATCCACGGCGGAGAGGTAATAGAAAACAGCGCGGTGGGATGTCCGGAAGGAACGACAATCATTGTCAGCGATCTGTTTTATAATACCCCTGCCAGGAGAGAATTCCTGAAATCTGACGGGGCAGAGAGCGGTCTTATTATAGAGTTCTTTTCTGAGATCTCCATCGCATTTCCAGACATACGGTTCCAGATGATCAATAACGGCAGGATCCTCTTCACCAGTCCCGGCAGCGGCGATATACTGAAGACCGTAATGTCTGTATATCAGCGAAAAGAATACGGCGATCTGATCCCGCTGGATTATACAGAAGGCGCTTATCAGGTCACAGGATGTATCTCAAGACCTTCTCTCTCGCGAACGACACGGAGAGAGCAGGTGTACTTCGTGAACGGCCGCGTAGTGAAAAGCCGGGTCATGGAAAAGGGCGTCACAGAGGGCTACAGAGAGCGGCTCTTCTCCGGCAGGTTCCCGGTCATCTTTCTTCTGCTGCAGGTCAGTCCGGAAGATGTCGACGTCAACATCCACCCGAACAAGAGAGAAGTGCGTTTTCATGATGAGCGAAAGATCAGTTCACTGATCAGTGCGGCAGTGCGTCAGGCTCTGGCAGCAGATGATGCCATCGTTGAGGCGGGGGATTATTTCGTTCGGGGAGAAAACAGGAAGAGCAGCAGAGACGATCACAGGGATATCCGCGAAAATGGCAATAAATATGCGGCATCGAAGTTAAATGAGCATAATGGTTATTGTAAACCTTCAGAGGGACGCGATTTGGAAAAATCAAAAATCGCCAAATATATTGAAATTAAAAGGACTGACCAATCAGTTCTCTATGCCGGCGAAGAATATGCGGATGAGCAAATTGACATAAAAAATATATTGTCACTGAAACGCGAACAAAGTAGAAAGGCAGAAAACGGCAGGGAACAGCCAGAGAAAACAGGGAATATCCGGGAGTACGGCGCTGAGGACTTTGATCTTGAACCGGAGGGAACGATGCCCTTTGATTTTTCTAAGCTACGGATCACTGGCTCCGTGTTTGACACTTATATTACAGCGGTGGACAGCGATCATTTCTACATGATCGATCAGCACGCAGCCCAGGAACGGATATTTTATGAGAAACTGGTGGGGGAATATCTGTCGGATAACAAACCGGGCCAGCTGATCATGACGCCCTTTACATTCGATGTTTCTCCTGCCATGAAGGAAGAGGAGGATCTGTGGCTTCCTGACCTTTTGGATATGGGATATGGCATAGAAGAATTCGGACCGGTGGAATATATCGTAAAAGAGATCCCATATTTCATGGAGATCAGTGAATCGGAATCGTTTCTGAAGGACTATGTGGGCCAGATGGGGAGCATGGGAAAACGGCGAAATCAGGCGGTGATCGATAAACTGATCACCCGCTCATGCAAGGCGGCGATCAAGGCCCATGACCGTCTCTCGCCGGAAGAGATGAGTGCACTTTTGTCAGACCTGCGGCAGTGCGCCAATCCCTTTTCCTGCCCCCACGGCAGACCGACGGTGATCCGCTTTTCGCACTACGATATAGAGAAGATGTTTAAACGGGCATGATTATGGAAAATATGAATCATACAATCATTTGCATCTGCGGGCCGACTGCTGTGGGCAAGACACACTTTGCCATAGAGGCTGCTCTTGCTGTGGGGGGAGAGATCGTTTCCTGTGATTCCATGCAGCTTTATAAGTATATGGATATCGGCAGCGCCAAACCCACGCCGGAGGAACGCAGAAGAGTAAAGCATTATCTTGTGGATGAAATCGATCCAGGAGAGGATTTCTCCGTGGCGAAGTATCAGGAACTGGCCCAGGCAGCAATCGCGGAGATCCTTCAAAAAGGAAAGATGCCTGTGATCGCCGGCGGAACCGGTCTCTATCTCGACTCAATAATATATGATATGGATTTCAGCGCACCGCCCCGGGATGACGGATTCCGGCGCAAAATGTATGACCTTGCGGAAGAGAAAGGCCCGGAGGCTGTCTATGGGCTGCTGCAGGAAAAGGATCCCGATGCGGCTTCCCGGATTCACCCTAATAATTTAAAGAAAGTGATCCGCGCACTGGAGGCTGCGGAGTCCGGAAATCCTGTCAGAAATTTCGCGACGGATCTCAGACCCAGAAAGGAATACAACCCTGTGCTCATCGGTCTGACAAGAGACCGGGCAGAACTGTACGGGAGGATCGACCGGCGGGTGGATGTGCTCCTGGAACAGGGGCTTGAGGACGAGGTCCGGGGTCTGCTGCAGCGGGGGCTGGATGAAAATGATATTTCTATGAAGGGGATAGGGTACAAAGAACTGATCGGCTTTCTTCACGGCGAATATCCAAGAGAAGAAGCCGTGCGCCTCATAAAGAGAAATACCCGCCATCTGGCCAAGCGGCAGATGACGTGGCTGCGGCGGTATCATGATATGAAGTGGTTCGATATTTCATCCTATCTGGATGAAGAATCGTGTATCAGGGAGATGAATCTGTGGATCAGGGACAGAATAAGAAAATAATCATTCACAATAAGAGCAGCAAGCCGGATAATATTGTGGAAGCAGAGGTTCGGACCGATGAGGAATGTGAGGAAATCGAGAGAGAGCTTCCCGGATTCCTCCGCGGCTTTTTTATCTATCTGCGGGGAAACGTACTGCCCATGACGCGGCTTGCTTATCTGCATGATATCCGCTTCTTCTTTCAGTATCTGGTTAAAGAGACCAGCCTGACCAGAGCAGAAATTCCGAAAGATGTGACTGCTTCCGAGATGGACAGAGTAAAGGCAGAAGATGTCAATATGTTCCTGGACTATTGCCGCAGGTACAGAGTGGAGACAGAAAAGAACATTGTTGTCTACGAAAACCACAATAAAACGCTGGCCAGAAAGAAATCCTCCCTGTCGGTCATGTTCAAACAGCTGTACAGGGACGGCGTCATTGCCGAAAATATCACAGACGGCTTTGATCCCATCCGCGTACAAAAGGCGAGTGAACGGGAAATCAAGGCGCTCCAGGATGACGAAGTCATGGTCATGCTGGATGCGGTAAGCACGGGCACGGGACTTACGGCTCACGAGAAGGCGTACTGGGAGAAAACGAAGAAGAGGGACAAAGCCATTCTGATCCTCTTTCTGACCTATGGCCTCCGTCTGTCGGAGCTCCAGCAGCTGAATATTTCCTCTTTCAATTTCAGCCGGGGCGAATTTACGATTTACCGCAAGAGAGGGAAAGAGTCCCTCATGCCCCTGAATCAGTCTGTTACCATGGTGGTGGAAGACTATATCCATAATGAGAGGAAGGATGACAGCGAGCTCCTTCCGGAGAACCAGGACGCATTATTCCTTTCACTGCAGGGCCGCCGCATGACACAGCGGCAGATCCGGGAACTGGTGAAAAAATATACATCGATCGCCATGAAAACGTCCCGCAGCGCCGGATACAGTCCTCATAAACTCAGGGCAACGGCAGCGACCAGCCTCATAGGCAGAGGCAATTCCATATATGACGTGGCAGCGCTCCTGGACCATGAACAGGTTACGACGACCCAGCTTTATGCGCGCCAGCGGATCGGCGCCAAGAGAGATATGGTTAAAGAGCTGGAATGGGAAACCGAGCGGCTGGAAACAGAAAAATATGCCCATGAGGCAGAGAATAAAAAGACAGAATAACAGGGAAACAGAAAGGAATTATCGCGGATGGAAAGAGATCGCAATATAGAAGAAATACTGGCCCGGCGCTTTGACATAAGTCCGGAAGTCATCCGGTTTACGGAAGAAGAAGAGAGAAAAGTCCAGCCAGCCTTTGCCGCAAGAGACAAAATCGCTGAATTTAACCAGTATAAGGTTACGGCTGCGTTTCAGAAAGAACGGATCAGCAATGTCCACTTCGGCTGGAATACGGGATACGGCTATGATGATCCCGGAAGGGCAGCCACGGAAAGGGTATACGCGGATATTTTCGGGACAGAGGCAGCACTGGTCCGTACACAGATCGTCAACGGGACCCACGCTTTGGCAATCACACTTTCAGGCATTCTCCGGCCTGGTGACGAAATGATATACTGTACCGGAGGCCCTTATGATACGCTGGAGGAGGTCATCGGGATCCGGGGCGAAGGTATGGGATCACTTAAAGAGTTTGGAATCACATATAAATCTGTTGATCTTCTGCCTGACGGAAATATCGATCTCGAGGGCGTGAAGCGTGCCATCACAGAGAAGACCCGCATGTGCTGCGTTCAGCGTTCTACAGGGTACAGCTGGCGAAGAGCGATGACAGTAGAACAGATCGGAGAATGGGCGGATTATGTCCACGAACTGCGTCCGGACATCATCTGCATGGCAGACAACTGCTATGGTGAATTTCTGGATTACCGGGAACCCACAGAAGCAGGCGTCGACATTATGGCAGGATCGCTGATAAAGAATCCCGGCGGGGGACTGGCTCTTTCCGGCGGTTATGTAGCAGGTAAGAAGGAACTGATCGACCGGATCGCCTACCGGCTGACCTGTCCGGGCATCGGCGGCGAGTGCGGGCTGACGTTCGGGCAGTCCCGTACCATACTCCAGGGCATGTTCCTGGCGCCGGGCGTTGTGAAGGGAGCAGCGAAGGGAGCTGCTCTCTGCGGCCGATTCTTCCATGACCTGGGTTATGATGTATGCCCCGGTATCAATGATAAAAGGAGCGATATCATACAGGCTGTCAGGCTGGGATCGCCGGAGGCAGTGGTCGCATTCTGTCAGGGGATCCAGGCAGCTGCCCCGGTTGATTCCTTTGTAACGCCGGAACCCTGGGATATGCCGGGATACGAGGATAAGGTGGTCATGGCCTCAGGAGCCTTTGTTGACGGATCATCCATTGAGCTCAGCGCTGATGCGCCGATTCGGGAACCATATATCGTTTACTATCAGGGCGGTCTGACCTATGAACATGCCAAGCTGGGCATCATGATGGCAGCGGACCGGCTGTTTAAAATGGGGCTGCTGAAACTGGACTGATTCAGCGGATACGACAGGGGGGATCCGTTTTGGGAAGAGATAAGAAAACGAACAGCAATGAACTCACCGAAGAGGAACGGCGCCGGCAGCGCTGGGAGCGTTTTACCACGATAGCCAAGTTTGCTCTGCTCCTGCTGATCGTGGTGGGCATCCCGGGTTATTTCCTTGTGATCAACAGGGATCTGGTCACACGGTTTAACAGTTACCAGGAGGCAGTGCATTATCTCCAGAGCTTCCACGGACTGAGCATTGCTGTGTTCCTGGCTGCCCAGGTTTTTCAGGTGGTCGTATTCGTTCTGCCAGGTGAAGTATTCCAGTTTGCTGCAGGATCCCTGTTCGGCATTCCCCTGGGACTGCTGCTGTCGCTGACCGGTTCGGTGGCGGGTACGGCCGTCGCCTATGGTATCGCCCGTTTCCTGGGTAAGGACGCCGTTCGGATGATGGCTGGCGATGAAAAAATGGATTATTATATTGAGCGGCTGAACAGCGAGAGGGCATATATTATCGTATTCCTTCTCTACCTGATTCCCGGGATGCCGAAGGACCTGCTGTGTTACCTTGCGGGCGTATCGGACATGAAATTCAGGGCATTTCTGCTGCTGTCCAATCTTGCCAGGATCCCGGGCATGCTGGGCAGCCTCATCTTCGGGTCCATGTTCATGCAGAAGGATTATAAGCTGATGATCATCTTCGGGATCATCGTTGCCGTCATTCTTCTGCTCTGCTTTATTTTCAAGAAAAAGCTCATGGCATGGATCGACAGGATCTATGAAAAAATCAAATGAAAAACGGGAGCCTCTGATCGAAGGGGCTCCCAGTGTGTTTTTTGGTGGTGCTAAAATTTCTCGGCCAGTTTCAGGGCTTCGGATACGGCGACATCCATATCCATATATCGGTACAGGCCCAGCCGTCCCCCGAAGAGCACTTTCGATTCCCGCTCAGCAAGGGCGCGGTAACGGTCATACAGGTCTTTGTTCCTGGCGTCGTTCACAGGATAGTATGCTTCCATCCCCGGTTCCCAGGGAACGCTGTATTCCCTGGTGATCACGGTTTTCGGCCCTGACTGCGGATCAGGCTCCGTCAGCTGGCCGTTCAGCTGTTCAAAATGTTTGTGCTCTATGATTCGGGTATAGGGCGTTTCCGCATCGGTATAATTGATCACCGCATTCCCCTGGTGATTCTGCTCGTTCAGGACCTCTGTTTCAAAGCGCAGGCTTCGGAATTCCAGGGGACCGAGGCTCTCGCTGTAAAACGCGTCAATGGCTCCGGTGTAAAACACGTGTTTCGCCTGAGAATCCCAGTATTCTCTGTCTTCAAGGTAGTCTGTGCCCAATCGGATCTCTGCGCCCTGGAGCATGTTCTCTATCATGCGTGTGTATCCGCCGACAGGAATGCCCTGGTACCGGGCGTTGAAATAATTGTTGTCATAGGTAAAACGGACGGGGAGGCGGCGGATGATGAATGCCGGGAGCTCTGTGCAGGGACGGCCCCACTGTTTTTCTGTGTATCCTTTTATCAGCTTTTCGTAAATATCCGTACCCACAAGGTTTATCGCCTGTTCTTCGAGGTTTTTCGGATGCTCCGAGTAATGCGAGCGGCGCTGCTCCTCAATTTTCGCCTTTGCTTCCTCCGGCGTGCGGACGCCCCACATCTCGTAAAATGTGTTCATATTGAAGGGGAGGTTATAAAGTTCATCGTGGTAATTCGCCACAGGGCTGTTGGTAAAGCGGTTGAATTCCGCAAACCTGTTTACATATTCCCAAACGCGGCTGTCATTCGTGTGAAAGATATGGGCACCGTACCGGTGAACTTGAATGCCGCTTACTTCTTCGGTATAAATATTTCCGCCGATATGCGGGCGGCGCTCAAGGATCAGGCAACTCCGCCCCTGATCCAGCATCTGGCGCGCGAAAACCGCGCCGCTCAGGCCGCTTCCTGCTATGATAAAATCGTACATATGCTGTTAAATTCTCCTGCTGCGTTTATTGCTGTGTGAATCAGTTGAACCCGAATACTTTCTGAGCGATCCGGTACACGCCGATATTTGCCTTTGTATTAATAATATTGCGCTTAGTAAGGCTCCATCCCATGATGCGGTAGCGGATCTTTCGGTAAAGCCAGGGATCGCCTTCTGCGATCTCTTTCCATAACATGTCTTTTTTGTCCAGGGCTTCGGCCGTACCGGCGCAGAACAGCAATATGGAAGAAACTGCTGTAATGATCTCGAAGTAGTTGACCAGATAGCTGCGCAGCTTATGGTTTTCGATGTCTTTTACGTCTACATCCCGCATCATCTGGAGGTTGACACGAATCTGCTGGTCGATGCGGCTGATCATGACCTTTTCGTTAACGGACTGGTCCGAACGGCCGATAAAGTAACGATAGAAATCCACATCAAGATAATAGAATCTGCGGACGCGCTGAAGGGGAACATAGGCATAGAGGTTGTCAACGTAGAACGTATGCCATGGCAGGTTCAGCCCGGATTCTCTTAGAAGCCCGGTCCTGTATATGAGGGCATGCATCAGCAGATAATGCCCCCGGGGAAAGTGCCGGGTCTTATCCCATGTGAGAACACGGCCGGCGGGCAGGGAGTGATGATAAGAGACGACCTTCTTATGAACGGCCCCCTGCTTTTCATAGACATAGTTTGAAACCAGCATGTCGACAGGTTCCTCTTCAGAAGAAAACTGGCGCAGTGTATTGAGTACACTTGTATAAGCATCTTTATCCACCCAGTCGTCAGAATCCACTACTTTAAAATACATGCCGGCTGCCTCCCGGATGCCCGTCATGACGGCGCCGCCGTGCCCACGGTTCTCCTGGTGTATTGCGCGGACGATACCCGGATGGGCGGCAGCCAGTTCATCAGCAATGGAAGCGGTGTCATCGGAAGAGCCATCGTCGACTATCAGTATTTCCACATCATCACCCCCGGGCAGGAGCGTATCGACGCAGTGCCTCATGTAATCCTGGGAGTTATAGCATGGAACAGTAATCGTTAATAATTTCATTCTCTGTTTCCTTTATTACTTAACAAAAGCCATCTTATCTAATATAAACCAATTTCCACTTTTCTTCAATATAAATCCCTCTGACCGCCTCCCTTATCTTCCGGCAATATAACGATAAACCGCAGAAATTCAGCTGCTGCACACGATGCTTCGTTAGTGTAAAATAGATGTGGAGGTTTTAGGGAGAAGAGGATAATCCGAGAGAATAAAATAGAGGCCACCTTCTTGTGATAGAAT
>OMXT01000070.1 GCA_900315125.1 uncultured Eubacteriales bacterium | reverse complement strand
TTTCGCAAATCAACTGCCCGAGTCGCCCCGGAAACCTTCTAATCCCGGGGCGACGCAGCCGGCCAAATGGCGAGATCGTGGGTTTTCACAAATCAACTGCCTGAGTCGCCCCGGAAACCTTCTAATCCCGGGGCGACGCAGTCGGCCAAATGGCGAGATCGTGAGTTTTCGCAAATCAACTGCCCGAGTCGCCCCGGAAACCTTCTAATCCCGGGGCGACGCTTAAAATCATTACGATATAGTTTGTAAATCCTTTCATTCACGTCCACCCATGAACCGTAACAACCAGTGTACACGCCATTCCCAAAAGCGATTCTTCTGCACTTGATTGATCAAATCATACAGGCTAAAGTAATACACAAAATGACAGGCGTATTTATAACATTGACATCCAATACAGCATCTTAGAAAACAGGATATTCACATCCTCCTTAATAATTCCTGTAGATAGAGGAAGGGAGACGTCGGCCATGATATTATCATTAGATCAAATAGCGAATGGCGTTAATAAAGTAGCGAAAGATTATCCTCTGAAGAAGGTAACCCTGTTTGGTTCCTATGCGAACGGAACCTGTACTGATAACAGCGATGTAGATCTTCTCGCAGAGTTCATTAAACCAAACGTTTCATTGCTGATGCTTTCAGCTCTTAAGTATTCCATACAGGATGTTTTAGGTAAAAATGTCGATTTAATTCACGGACCATTGGAAAGTGACGCCATGATCGACATAGGCAAAGGAATCGTGATTTATGAATCACGATAACAGATGAGCCGATAAAAATCACCGAGCTCACCTGTTATAGATGTAATAAAGAATATATTTAAAGCAATTTGTAAACTCCGCTACTGCTGAATTTTTCCACATTTTCTGAGCTCCACCCCGGCCTTGAACAGGTCGCCGTCTATGCTGATCTGGAACCGGCCGCCCATGAGACGAGTCAGGTCTCCGGCAATTGTCAGGCCCAGTCCGCTCCCATCTGTTGACCGGGAGCTGTCGCCCCGCCGGAACCGTTCCATCAGCTCATATACACTGATATTAAGGGGGGATTCAGAAATATTTTTCAATGTCATTACGATCCAGCCTGTCTGCTGCGTTTGCTTTGCAGTTGAAGAACGCTTCTTCCCATTCGCATTTTGTGAACCATCAGAACCAGTCTTATCAAGTGCCTGGATCTCTAAGTATGCCCGGCTTCCCGGCTGTGCATATTTGCAGAGGTTGCTCATCAGGTTATTCATGACCCGCCAGAGCAGGTCTCCGTCTGCCAAAACATAATGACTCTCCGGCGTTAACCGCTCTCTGTCCATATCATCAGCGTCACTGGCAGCTGTTTCACCTGCTGTCATTTCTTCCTCCTCTGCGTTGTCAAGTTCAGCGCTGCCGCCATCCATGCCGCCGGGAACAGAATCTCCTAAATCCATAATCAGCTCTATTCCCCGCTCCGCAAGGTCATCCTGAAACTCTGCAGCTGCCTGCCGCACAAGTACATCCAGATTCAGGGGCGCCAGATGAACCGGAAGATCGCCGGAACTTGCCTTTGCCGCCTCAAAGAGATCCTGCACGAGCACCCGCAGCCGCTGGGTCTTTTCGTCCAGAATATTCAGGTACTCCGGCGCGTTCGGGCTGTCCAGGCCCTCGGTCCGCAGAAGATCCACATAGGTCACCATGGACGTCAGAGGCGTCTTCAGGTCATGAGAAACGTTGGAAATCAGCTCCGAACGCAGCCGATCTTTGCGCAGCTCGTGCTGCACGGAGATCGCCTGGGCGCCGGCGATGGTATTCACATCCCGGGCGATATGGGCGATGGGCCCCCGCCCCTTCAGGGGGATCCGGTAAGACAGATCGCCCGCCGCCAGCCGGTCCAGCCCGGTCCGCAGCTTCCTGTAATGGGGTACCCCCAGGAACAAAGCCAAAGTTGCCGCGATGAATCCGAACACTGTGTATACGACGCCCGCTTCCTCCGGTTCGCATACGAAGATAATAAACAGGAGCAGCAGAACTATCACGGCTGCTTCGTACCTCCAGAACCGACGGATCCAGTTCCTCAGCCCGGCTGCCGCGGAAACCGCAGAGAATGCGGATTTACTGTTTTCCTTACCGACATTTCCGGGAGCATCCGGCTCGTCTGCGCCCGAAGACGTCTTTACTTTCTGATCCTGCCGGCTCCTGTACCGGCCAATGAGGCGGATGATCAGCCAGCCCAATACAGTATGGTTCCAGAAGCAACGGGCTTTTATTCTTCGGACGATGGATGCCATGATCACTGCCAGTCCAAGGGAAAGCAGAGCTGCGGCGATGATAAACAGCACGAGGGCTGCGTTAGCGTCAACGGAAAAATGTTCCGGGTCATAGGCGCCGGTTCGGTGCATGAGACGCCAGAGAGAGATATACTGAGCGTGATCCGGGGTCATACCATTATTCAGGTGACTATAATCCAGCATAAGCCCGGACACCAGCTTATAGAGATAGTCACTCTGCATAAACCAGTATGCGTTCAGCGCTGTGCATCCCGCAATGCCCGCAATGACTCCCGCCCCCAGCATCCCGTCCACTTCCAGAAACGCCCGGTCAAACCGGTTCAGACGCACCAGACCGTCTTCGTTCAGAGGACCTGTGCGGGCAAAGAGCAGGACCAGACCGATCACTACTGCAGCGCCGCCGGCGCAGAGCATGATCATGATCCGGGTCATGGGCTCCTTCATGACCGCCTGGAACGTCTGACCAAATGAATCAGAAAAAAAGAATTCCACATCATCCCAGAGATTTACCAGTACATAGAAGCAGGCGCAGGCAAACATCAGCGCTGCCGCTCCGGCCGAAAAGACAAGAGCGCCCGCAGTCTCCGCGATCTTCCGCTTCCTGTTCCTGTCCGCAAGGACCGCTGCCGCTGAGCTGTCGTCCTGCTTCAGCCGGTTCCGGGATTCCTCCAGGTTCCGGACTGCCGCCCGGTGCATCTGCTCCGAATCATTTTCATCAGAAGGCGGCACCGCATAATCCTTAGGTTCCACCTTCTCAGGGGGATCCGGGATTGCGGCCGGTCCAGCCTTTGTTCTCTTATCTTCAGTCATTGATTTCTCCTCCTCGGGAAAGGCGGGAAATGCAGTCTCGCAGGATCCGGCTACACGGGCAGACGCTCTACCTTATAACCTACGCCCCAGACGACCCGCAGATACCTTGGGTTCTTCGGGTCGATCTCTATCTTCTGCCGTATGTGACGGACGTGGACCGCGATGGTGCTGTCGTCTATGATAGTGTCAAGTTGTTAGGGAGTTTTTTGTTGACAATCCTCGGTAGGTATCTTCCTGCATAGGGATTAGCATAGAGGATTTCTT
>OMXT01000028.1 GCA_900315125.1 uncultured Eubacteriales bacterium | reverse complement strand
GTTTCTGTTGCACTTTCCCTATAGTTACCTACGCCGGACGTTATCACGGCATCCCTGCCCTGCGGAGCCCGGACTTTCCTCATGCTTACGCACGCGATTGTCTGGCCTACCCATGCCTGTGCATTTTATCACAGAAAAGGATTGATATCAACATTGGATTTTATTATTTCGCAGTTCGTATTTCTGGACAGGATTTCCGCCATGTTGTCCGTAAATATCTTCTCTGTCCCGTAATGTCCGGCATCCAGCACGCAGAGATCCAGAGCCTTCGCCAGCTGCGCGTCGTGATATTTCACATCGCCGGTAATGAAAAGATCGCAGCCTTCTTCCGCGGCCCTCGATATAAACTCGCCCCCTGCGCCGGTGCACCATCCCACGGTACAGATATTCCGGTCCGGATCGCCTACTGCCTGGAAATACCTCTCGCTGACAGAAAGAGCTTCCGAAACGCTGTGAATGAAATCCCTGAAACGCACCTCCAGCGGGGTGACGCCCTTCCTGCAGATCGCCTCCTGCTCAAAGGGCTCTATCTCCCGAAGCCCGAGGATTTCGCCCAGATAATCATTATTCCCGCCCTTCAGCAGATCAAATGATGTATGGCAGGAATAAACAGAAATCCCGGAGCGGATCAGGCGGTTTACGAAATGCCCGGTGATGTCCCTGTCATTCACCTGTTTCAGCGGGTGAAAAAGCAGCGGATGATGGGTGACGATCAGATCCGCATTTTTCTCCTCCGCCTCATCTATGACCTCATTCGTGATCTCCAGCGCAACCAGGACACGTTCCACATCCTGGTACTCCGAGTTCAGCTGAATGCCGCAGTTGTCCCATTCCTCAGCTGTATCCGACGGACAGACCGTCTCTATGATGCGATATAATTTATCCTTCAGCATGAATATCCATCTCCTTTAACTGCTCAAGCAGCCCTTCCAGCTGTTCAATATAATGCTCCGTTCTTTCAGCAGCTGCTTTCGTCACCGGGTCTGCCGCACCGCAGTGGATCCGCGTCAGTATCCTGCGGTTCCGCCTGAGTTCCCGGTTAAGATAATCTGCGGTATGCGCGCCCCGGAAGCGGATCAGAGAATCCGGAAAATCCCATTCCCATGGCCGCAGCGCGAAATCCTCCATCGCATCCCCCTGCTCCGATCCTTCCCTGTATTCGCAGGTAATGATGACACAGAGGAAACGACCTTCCTCAGCAAGCTGCTCCTTCGTTATAACAAAGCCCATTCGGCTGAGCGACGCCCTGAGTTTGCCTATATTATTTCTGGGCTGCAGGATGAATCTCCCGAAGCTGCTGCTCAGCCCGGGATCCGCTCCCATAATGTCCGCAATAAGCGATCCGCCCATTCCGGCAATGACCACATCATTTACTTCCCCCGGCTTCAGCACCGTCAGACCGTCTCCGATGCGCAGGTCAAATGGTTCTCCCGGTTCATAGATCTCGCAGTCCCGAACCGCCTTATCCAGAGAACCCCGGCTGATATCCGTCATGATCACATGAGGGCATTTACCGGTCTTCTTCAGGTAAATCGGCAAGAAACCATGGTCCGTCCCAATGTCCGCCATGGTTTCTCCTGCATTGATCTGGCCGGCAATCTTATCCAGTCGATCATTTAATTTCATATTATTACTCCAGATAATCCTTCAGTTTCTTACTCCGGCTGGGGTGACGCAGCTTGCGCAGCGCTTTGGCCTCGATCTGCCGGATCCTCTCACGGGTCACGTCGAATTCCTTTCCGACCTCTTCCAGCGTGCGGGATCTGCCGTCTTCCAGGCCGAACCGCAGCTTGAGCACCTTCTGCTCCCGCTCTGTCAGCGTTCCCAGCACTTCCACCAGCTGTTCCTTCAGCATGGAGAATGCCGCGGCGTCAGCAGGGGCCGGCACATCGTCATCGGGGATGAAATCGCCCAGATGGCTGTCTTCCTCTTCGCCGATCGGCGTTTCCAGCGAAACCGGTTCCTGGGCGATCTTCTGGATTTCCCGGACCTTATCCACAGAGATTCCCATTTCCGCAGAAATTTCTTCCGGCGTCGGTTCTCTTCCGTAGGTCTGCAGCAGCTGGCGGCTGACGCGGATCAGCTTGTTTATGGTCTCCACCATGTGAACAGGAATACGGATCGTCCTTGCCTGATCTGCGATGGAGCGGGTGATCGCCTGACGGATCCACCATGTGGCATAGGTAGAGAACTTATATCCCTTCCGGTAGTCGAACTTGTCAACCGCCTTGATCAGACCCAGATTCCCCTCCTGGATCAGATCGAGAAACAGCATGCCTCTTCCCACATATCGTTTGGCAATACTTACTACCAGGCGAAGATTCGCCTCGCAGAGGCGTTTCTTGGCTTCCTCATCGCCGGCTTCCATTCTCTTCGCCAGTTCAATTTCCTCTTCCGCCGTAAGCAAAGGCACCTTGCCGATCTCTTTCAGGTACATGCGGACCGGATCGTCGACCGCGATGCCCTTCGGCACCGTGGCATCCACGTCGATCTCACCCTTCTCATTGACAACGACGCCGTCGTCCTCTTCTTCGTCCTCGTCATCATCCTTGTCCAGGATCATGGCGAAATCCTCCGGAGCCGATTCCGTGGTGATCTCCACATCTTTCGAAAGGAGCGCATCATAGATCTCATCGATGACATTTTTGTCCAGATCATAGGAATCCAGATAATCCGCCATATCCGTATAAGTCAGGACATTTTTCTTTTCCTTCGCCTTGGCAAGCAGACGGGAAACAAGTTCGTTTTTCATCTGCTCCCGGTTCATATGAACGATGGGATCGTCATTGGTGTAATCGTCGTCCTTCGGGCGGCTCTCCATCTCATCAGGAGCCGAGTCCTTTTTACGTTTTCTGGTGGTCTTTTCTTTCCCTGCCGCATTCTTTTTCTTTTCTTCTGTACTCATTTTCCTAATCGCTCCTTCTGGATCATCATCAGTTCCTCCGTCAGCTGACGGATCATCTCATCGTTATTATCCGCTTCCTCAGCCATGGAAAGCTTAAGAAGTATTTCCTTTTCTCTTCGGTTCAGATCTTCCTTTTCCGCACTGTTCAGGAGATCCCGGAATACCCTGCCGTGATCGGGATCCAGCACCTCTTCATCGAGAATATCTCTGAGAGCCTGTCCCTCCGGTTCACTGAGGCTGTCTATGACCGCTTCTTTATTTACAAAGTCCTGACCGGGCCTTATGCCGGAAAGCGCGTCCATTACATGTTCCGCCAGGGGAGAAGTCAGAAGATTGCGCGCCGACAGAACCCTGGGTATATAATCCTCATCGGTCATGACGAGCTTCAGCATTGTCCGTTCAAGGGGAGTGACGGATATCTGTTCCTCCTCCTGAGGTCTTTCCGTTCTCCTTTCAGGCGGGGCGTTTCTGTTCCCCGTTATTCTCTTCTCCAGTTCCCGGTCCAGAGCGCCTTCTGCAATCCCCAGCTCCCGGGACAGCTTCTGCTTATAGACCTCCTGCTCTATGGGAGTCATATCCGCAACGATATCCATCGCCCGGTTCATATAGTCGATCCGCCCCTGGTCCGTTTCCAGGTCGTAGCCGATCCGTGCCGATTCCAGTTTGTAGTCTCCGTAGGGCAGCGCGCCGTCGATCAGCTTCAGAAAAGCATCCCGTCCGTTCTTCTTGACATACTCATCGGGATCCTTCCCGTCGGTGACATGGAGCACCCGGACCTTGGATCCTTCTTTCCGCAGGATCTCTATCCCCCGCAGGGCCGCTGCCCTCCCTGCCCGGTCGGCATCATAGGAAAGGACGACATCCTTTACATACCGTTGCAGCAGCTTCGCCTGGTTTTCGGTGAGGGCCGTGCCCAGTGATGCAGCTACATTATGTATACCGCTCTGATAAAGAGAAATGGCGTCCATATAACCTTCTACCAGAATGATATACCCTTCCTTTCCTCCGGCCTGCCTTGCCGTATTGAGAGCGTAGAGATTGTTTTTCTTCTGGAACACTCTGCTCTCCGGCGAGTTCAGGTACTTGGGATTATCCTCAGAGCTGATGGCCCTGCCTCCAAAACCGATCACCTTTCCGCCCGTATTAATAATGGGAAACATGACCCGGCTGCGGAACCGGTCGTAATATTTGCCGTTTCTTCCTCTGGAAATCAGCCCCAGCTCTTCCATTTTATCTTCCGGCACATTCTGTGAACGAAGATACTGGTACAGGCTGTCCCACTGCTCATCCGCATATCCGATGCCGAACTTCTTCAGGATCCGCGGCGTAATGCCCCGGTTCTTCATGTAACTATAGCCTCTGTTCGGTTTTCCGGTGAACGACTCATAAAAGAATTTCGCCGCCAGGCGGTTGATCTCGTAATACTCGCTGCGGTCTTCCCCGCCCCCGGATTTCTTCAGTTCTATGCCGTACTGGTCTGCCAGCTTCTCGACAGCCTCCGGAAACTCCATGTTATAATATTTCTCCACAAAGGAGATCACATCGCCGGAGGCCCCGCATCCAAAGCACGTGAAATACTGGCGGGATTCTGACACATAGAAAGACGGCGTTTTCTCCTGGTGGAACGGACAGAGCCCCTTATAATTAGCTCCGGTCCGCTTCATATCCACCACCTGACCGACCACATCCAGGATATCGATCTGGCTCTTCAGATTCTCTATCGATTCAGATGCTATCGAAAAACCCATTGTCCTCCTCCCGGTGAAGCCGAAAACCCCTCATTTTATTTTATTTTATTCTGCGCCGCCGGCGCCTTTCCTTTAATTTTTTCGGATTTTTTTCAGGTATCACGATCAATAATGGTGCTCCGGGACGAAAAGCCGGCTGTACAGTCTCATGGCATAGCGGTCGGTCATGCCCGCTACATAATCCTTGACTGCTGTCTCCATGTCTTCTTCCTGTCCCAGCCGGTACAGATCCTGGGGCATTTCCCGGGGATATTCTTTAAAATACTCATAAAGAGATGTCAGAACGACCTCGATCTTAAGCAGGTCTTCTTCGTGCTTCACGCTCTTGCTCTGGTATACATTCTGGAACATAAAGTTCCGGAGCACATCCAGCTGCTCCCTGTGCTCCGGGTCCATGGCGACCCGGTCTTTCCCGTCACTATTTTCCGTCACATTCGCGATCATATTGTTGATCCGGTCGCCGTGACGGCTGCCGAACAGCTCGATCGGCCCCCGGGGAAGATCAGATTCGCTGATGACGCCGCTGCGTATGGCGTCATCGATATCGTGATTGATATAGGCGATCCGGTCACTGATCTTTACGATCTGTCCCTCCAGGGTCTTCGGCATAAGTGTCCCCGTATGGTTGAGGATCCCGTCCCTCACTTCCTCGGTCAGATTCATGCCCCGCTGGCCGTTATGGTATTCCAGGACATCCACGACCCGCAGGCTCTGGACATTATGGTGAAACCCGCCGGGATGGATCTGGTTCAGGATCATCTCTCCGTTGTGTCCGAAGGGCGTATGTCCCAGGTCATGGCCAAGGGCGATGGCTTCCGTCAGGTCTTCGTTAAGGTTCAGTATCCGCGCGATGGTGCGGGCGACCTGGGTGACCTCCAGAGTGTGGGTCAGGCGAGTCCGATAGTGATCTCCTTCCGGGGCGAGAAAGACCTGGGTCTTATGCATGAGCCTGCGAAATGACTTGGAATGGATGATCCGATCCCTGTCCCTCTGGAATGCCGTCCGATAGGGGCACTGCTCCTCCGTTCTCAGCCGTCCCCCGCTCTCTGCCGCATGGCAGGCAAGAGGCGAAAGCTCCCGGTATTCTCTTTCTTCCAGTTCCTTTCTCATTATCATGATCATACCCCCGTGTGTCCGAAACCGCCGTCATCCCTCTCCGTCCGGCTCAGTTCTTCTGTGAGCTGCAGATCCGCTCTCTCATAGTGCGACAGGACTGCCTGGGCGATGCGGTCGCCGTCATGGATAACAAAGTCATGGCTGTCCCAGTTGATCAGAGGAATCTTAATTTCTCCCCTGTAATCAGAATCTATGGTGCCGATACCATTGACAAGACCGATCCCGCTGCGGATGGCAAGACCGGAGCGGGCGCGGATCTGCACTTCATACCCTCCTGGTACCTCAAAAAAGAGCCCCGTGGGGATGAGCGCCCGTGCTCCCGCTTTCAGCAGAAAGGGTTCTTTCAGATATGCCGCAATATCGAAGCCTGCTGCCCCTTCCGTCTGGTACGCTGGCATTCTTCCGCTCCTGCTTATGATTTTCATGGGTATCATCGTTAATTCCTCATCATAGACTTCAGGTCCGCCCGCCGGTTCGTCACCAGAGATGCGGTATAGCTGTCGAAATCCGTGATCATGGATTTCACCTGTTCAATTTCCTCGCCTGTTACTTTGTCATAGGAAGCAAGGACTTCTTCCGGAAGGAATGTGCGCCCAAGAAGCAGATAGTTCTTCCCGTTTATGATCATTCGGGCGGATGTGCTCTCCTGGCTGAATACATAGCCTGACTTCAGCTGCTCCCTTGAGGAATCCAGTTCTTCCTGGCTTACCGGCTCGTCCGCGAGTTTTTCGATTTCTTCTCTTATTCCTTCTATCGCTGCCCGCAGGCTGTCATGGGCAATCCCGGCGTAAATTTCAAAGTAACCGTCATGGCTGAAGGCGCCCAGGGAAGAATAGACAGAATAAGCCAGTCCCCTCTCCTCCCTGATATTCTGGAACAGACGGGAGCTCATTCCGCCGCCCAGTATGCTGTTCATGATCTGGAACGCATAGGAACGCTCATCATCCAGTGTTATAGCTCTGGTGCCCAGGCAGAGATGGCTTTGCTGGATATCCTTCTTCACCACGTGAACAGCCGGGACATACTCGGATTTCTCCTGTACCAGCCCGGGCTTTTTCGCTTTAAGTGACTGAAACCTGCCGGAAAAGAACTCACATACATCGTCGGGATCGAACCGCCCGGCTACAGAAATGACCATGCTGTCCCTTGTATACTGATCCTCCACGTATTTTTTCATTACGTTGTGAGTGATGCGTTCCAGGGAACCCCGGGTACCGGTTATGGAATTGCTCAGTTTTTCGCCCCTGAACAGGCTGGTGACGAACTTATCGTGGGCCAGGTCGTCGGGCTGGTCCTCACCCATCTTGATTTCTTCACAGATCACCCGGCGCTCCCGGTCCAGTTCCTTTTTTTCGAACAGGGAATGTTCCAGCATGTCTATGATGACGTCTGCCGCAGGGCGGTAGTTTTCCGCCACAGACTTGACATAATAGCATGTAGCCTCTTTGCCGGTAAAGGCGTTCATGGACGCGCCGATCTTCTCGATATCCCCGGAGATCTGCTTCGCCGAACGGTTCTCCGTTCCCTTGAACATCATGTGCTCGACAAAATGAGAAATGCCCGCGTATTTCGGCGTCTCGTCAATGGCGCCGGTGCGAACCCAGAATCCAATGGCGATGGACTGGACCTGAGGCATCTCCTCCATGATCACCCGTATTCCGTTATCTAATGTCCTGGTTGTTATCATTTATCGTTCTCCTTCTCCGTTAATCTCCGCTTCTGTGGTTCCAGATCAGAAGGCCTACCAGTACCGCAGCGATCCCTGCCAGTGAGAGCTGTTCCGCCTTTTCCCCGTACATGTTCCCCAGCATGTCCGTAAAGAAAAGGATCGCCAGGAAGACAGCAAGCACGACGGCAATGATCACAAAAGCCGCCCGCTTCACAGTTCTGTCCCCCGGAAGGTCCTCACGATCAGCGGGATCTCTATTTTTATGTTCTCAGTAAAAGCAGCCTTGGGCTGCGCCTTCTCCCTTCCCTCGAACCAGAAATATTCTTCCACTTTCTTCATCAGTTCATCTTTATTCATACCCTGATCGTAATATTTTAAAATATAATCTTTCATCACCTGAAGCGTCTGGAGAAAAAGATCGAAATAACCGTCCACTGCCTCATCCGGCACCATGCCGTAATGAGGGCTGATGATATGAGCCGGATGATAGTTCCTGCACTTTACTGCGGAATCCACACTGTCCTGGTAACTCTTGAGGACTGCAACGGACATGCTTCCCGGTCCCCGGAGCATCCCGGTACTCTCGTTGGCGAACATGATGCTCTGAGGCTGCAGCACATAGGTCAGGGCGCAGTCTGTATGGCCCTTCGTCACCAGCACATCGAAGTACTCCCCGCCGCCTATGGAGATCTTATCGCCGTCTCCCACCACATGGTCGATCCGCATGGGCTCGGTGATGAGTTCTTCCCTGCTGTCTGTAAAATTATCACGGGCAGCCTCTCCCAGCCTCTTCATGGTGCGGCGGGCGCCTTCACTTTTAAAGACCTGCACCGCCTTGGCAGACCCGGTCACCGTGATCCCCGGCCAGCGCCTCAGAATATAGGGCATCGCCCCAATATGGTCGTAGTGGGTATGGGAGACCAGCAGCAGATCCGGCTGTTTTCTTCCATGCTCCGCCAGCGCCCGCTCCACATTGCGTATCATCCCCTCATGACAGTAGGCCATGCCCGTATCGTAGAGAACCGTCTTTTCCTTCCCGAAGATCAGGAGCGTCTCGCCGCCCATCCCTGCTGTGACCCGGACGATAGGGTCCGGAAAGCGGAACCTGTCGTGATCCTTAAACTCCGTATAAAGATGATCCGTCTTAAAATATTTTTCTCCCATATTGCTTTCCTTCTGCTATTCCGCATATCCGGAAAGATCCGCGAAACTCATCACGAATTCTTCCAGCTCATAATCCATGGCAGGGGTAAAGTCCAGGCTGTAGGAATCTCCCCCCAGCTTTTCTTCTCTACCCAGCATGAGAGCGTCCCTCACGGGCAGCATAACGCCGCTCCCGTCCTCGTTATTGGTGCAGTCCACATCCGCCGTGAGGCTGTACCATTCCCGGAATTTCTCGATCTCGTCCGTAAGGCGCATCCGGTTCTCGCTGATATCATCATCGCCGTCATCCCTGCGGATCTCCTGGATCATGCCGGACATGACGCGCTGGATGTTGACAAGAAGCGTATAGAAGTCCGTCTCCCCGTCCGGCACCCACTCCGTGATCTCATTAAAATACTGCTCCACCAGTTCTTCCAGCATTTCCATGTCCACATCGCAGACCAGACCGTAGAGCAGAGACGTCTCAATCGTTTCCTCTGATTCAAAAAGTTCGGCGATATTCTCAAAATACTGGAAATCCCCGCCCTCTTCTATATCGAGCATCCTGTAAAATTCTTCTTTGTTCATAATAACCCCGTTTCCTACAGATCCAGATTCTTAAAGCGAATATTCAGTTCATCCTGGTCCCTGCCCAGTATGCGCTGGATCATATTGACGAAATTCTCCGAAAGGTCGCTGGCATAGAAAACATTATCCTTCTCCTGGTTATGGGGACCGGCATACATATGGCGCCGGCTCAGTTCGATGTTCACCGCTGTCGCCACCTCCTTCGACGAGCTGATCAGGCGTATGTCCGGATAGATCCTGCGCAGGTTGTCAGCGATCAGCGGGTAGTGGGTGCAACCGAGAACGAAGGTATCGATCTGATGCTCCTCCACAAAGCGGTCCAGATAATAATGTATGGTCAGATCCATGATCTGGTTGTCTATGATCCCTTCTTCAATGAGGGGAACAAAGGCCGGACAGGCCGTGGAATAGATATGCTGCCTGGAAGGATCGTGCTCCAGGATCTTACTGACATAGGCCCCGCTGCGGATCGTCGCCTTGGTTGCGAGAATGCCGATATGGCTCTCCGGGGGAACATCCCTGGCAACTACCTTGGCCGTCGGCGCGATCACGCCGATCACTGGTATGTCCGGATATGCCGCCTGCAGTTCGTCCAGGGATGTAGCGCTGATCGTATTGCACGCCACGACCATCATCTTTACACCCTTCTTCGCCATGAATTCTCCAATCTGAAGGGTAAACTGGCGTATGGTCTGGGGCGACTTGGAACCGTAGGGCGTCCGCGCCGTATCCCCGAAGAAGACGATCCGTTCCGCCGGCAGCTGCCTCATGATATATGGTATGCTTGTCAGCCCTCCGATGCCGGAGTCGAAGAAGCCGATCGGTCTGTTGTCCATTATATAAAATCCTTTCTGATATGGTTAGACTTATTATTATACACCCTGAAGGCGGCTCTGTAACACGAAAAATGCATTATTTCCATTATATATGCATCACTTTCCCCGCCACTGCCGGATCGTGGCGATCTCCCGGGCATAGCCCTCGCTGTCATTGGGTGTTTCCAGGAAGAACGGGAGATCCCTCAGTACAGGATGGGTAACGATGCGCCGCAGCGCTTCCGTCCCAATGGTTCCTTCTCCCAGCTTCTCATGGCGGTCCTTATGGCTTCCCGCAGGATTTTTGCTGTCATTGATGTGGACAGCCTTAAGATGCTCGAGCCCGATGATCCGGTCAAACTCTGTCAGCACCCCGTCCAGGTCATGGACGATATCATATCCCGCGTCATGGACATGGCAGGTGTCCAGGCAGACGCCCAGCTTCTCCCTGTGCACAGCCCGCGAACGGATCTCCGCCAGCTCGCCGAAATTCCCGCCGATCTCAGATCCCTTGCCCGCCATAGTCTCCAGCAGGACCGTAACGGTCATATCATCATTCATCACCTGGTTCAGCGCCTCCGCAATTTCTTCTATGCCTTTTTCTGTTCCCTGCCCTGTGTGGCTTCCGGGATGGAAATTATACATGCTCCCGGAGAAAAGCTCCATCCTCTGCAGATCCTCTTCCATCATCCCGCGGCCGAATGTTCTGATATCTTCCTTCGCGGAGCAGAGATTCATCGTATAGGGCGCATGGGCAAGGATCACAGGAAATCCGTTTTCAGCCATGATGTCCCGAAGCTTCGCCGCATCCTCTTCATCCACCGCTTTTGCTCTGCCTCCTCTGGGGTTTCTCGTAAAGAACTGGAACGTATCGGCGCCCAGCTTCAGCGCTTCTCTTCCCATGGCAGCATATCCTTTCGCCGCCGATAAATGGCATCCTGCCGCAAACATGATCCGCGTACCTCCTCTATGTAAAAAAGTCATTTTCTGTTATTTATCTCTAAATGCTAATTATAGCACAGTTCCCCGCCCTTCTGTTGCAAATTAACGCTTTCCATAGTATAATCTGCCTATTAGACCGAACCAAAAGGGGGATATTTATGTCGAAGAAAAAGAAATCAAAAAACAGCGGCGGAGCCTATTCACCGAAGAACCAGACCATCACCGGAAAAACGGAATCCAGAGGCGTTCGCAGGAACTCTCTGGTTGCAAAGATCATAGTCATCGCTATTTCTGTACTGATGGTCATCACATTTTCCTCTGCGATCATCATGATGGCAGCAGGTCAGTAGAAAGTGAGGTTTGGTATTTATGGCAGCAGGAAATGTCAGACAGAGAAGTGAGATCTCTGCCGAATATAAATGGGATATCGAGTCAATGTATGACTCTGCGGATAAATGGGAAGCGGACCTGCGCCAGGCGGAGAAGCTGGCGCAGGATTACAGCCGTTTTCAGGGGCATCTGGGAGACAGCGCCCAGGTCCTGGCTGACGCATTGGAAGAGGACGACCGAATCGGACTCCTGCTGGAACGGGTCTTTGTTTATGCCCGGATGAAGCTGGACGAGGATAACCGCGCGGCGGAGCAGCAGGAAATGTATGGAAAGGCCGTTGCATCGGTTTCTAAAGTCTCTGCAGCCATGAGCTTCGTCAGCCCGGAGATCATTTCCCTTCCCGAAGGGGTCGTGGAGCAATTCATCGCAGAGGAACCCCGTCTGGATGTCTATGGTTTCCTTCTCCGGAAACTTCTCCGCCAGAAGGAACACGTCCTTTCCGAGACAGAGGAAAACCTGATGGCCCAGCTGGGACAGGTGCTCGGTGCGGAAGACAATATTTTCACCATGCTGAATGACGCGGACCTCAAGTTCGGCGAGATCACCGATGAGAACGGCAGCACAGTGACCCTGACCCACGGAAACTATATCAACTTCATGCGCAGCCACGACCGCAGCGTGCGCCAGGATGCTTATACCCACTGCTACGAGGCGTACCGCAGCCTGAACAATACACTGGCAGCCAATTATGGATATAACGTTAAGACCGACGTCATCACCAGCAGGATCCGTCATTACAGCTCTCCTCGGGCGGCAGCCCTGTCCGGCGGGAACATCCCGGAGTCCGTATACGACAATCTCGTAGATTCCGTGAACAAAGCCCTCCCTGCCCTTCACGAATATACGGAGATCCGTAAGAAGATTCTTGGTGTGGATGAGCTGAAAATGCACGATATCTACGTGCCCCTCATAGAAGTTCCCGAAAAGGAGATCCCTTTCTCGGAAGCAGTCGAGATCGCTAAGAAAGGACTGGCTCCCCTGGGAAAAGATTACATCGATCAGTTCTGCCGCGGGATCGACGAACACTGGATCGATATATATGAAAATGAAGGGAAGACATCCGGCGCGTACAGCTTCGGCTCCTATGATTCCAAGCCCTTTGTCCTGATGAACTATGACGGACGGCTGGAGGATGTGTTCACTCTGGTTCATGAGATGGGCCATTCCATGAATTCCTTCTATACCCGCAGGACCCAGCCTTTCTGCTACGGCGATCACTCTATATTCACAGCAGAAGTGGCCTCCACGGTGAACGAATCCCTGCTGATGCGCTACCTGCTGGATACGGAGAAAGACCACGACATGCATGTGTATATCCTGAACATGTATATCGAGGCTTTCCGGACAACACTGTTCCGTCAGACCATGTTCGCGGAATTTGAGGATCTTGCCCATAAGTACGAGGCGGAAGGCGGCAGCCTGACTGCCCAGTGGCTGAACAGCACATACGATGAGCTGAATACCCGGTATTTCGGACCCGCTCTGTCCCACGACGATTATATTCAGTACGAGTGGTCGCGGATTCCCCATTTCTACCGGAGCTTCTACGTTTATCAGTATGCCACAGGCTATTCCGCAGCCACTGCGATCTCCCGCATGATTCTGGAGGAGGGACAGCCCGCGGCAGACCGCTATCTGGAATTCCTGAAGAACGGAACGAATGACGATCCTGTGGAGATCCTCAAGATCGCCGGCGTGGACATGAGCAGCCGCGAGCCGGTAGACATGGCCATGAAGACATTTGCAGAACTTGTCAGTGAACTGAAGTCCCTGATATAACATCGAATCTAACAGGACAGGCAGCATGCCTGGCACAGAGTACAGTTATGACGAAGAAAATATGCATATACTCGAATAAATCAAGGACGTCGATCGAGACGCTGGATATATTGAGAGGGAAGCTGGGAAACGCCGGTTTCCAATGCTCCGATTCCTACACCGGTGATGAGGAGCTGATGATCTGCATCGGCGGAGACGGGACATTCCTTGAGGCAATGCACCGGTACAATTTCCCCGGCATACCGATCATCGGCGTGAACACCGGCCATCTCGGATTCTTCCAGGAGATCATGCCCGATCAGCTGGACAGTTTCGTCGAGGATTACGTAAACGGGAATTACAGCCTCCAGCAGCTGTCCACGGTCAAGATCACCGTGGACACGGGTCAATCCGTGAACGAGCACATCGGACTGAACGAGGTGGTCATCCGCGGGTCCAATTACTATAATATCCACCTGAATCTATCCATCGACGGCTGTCCCATCGAGCGGTTCAGCGGAGACGGCCTGCTTGTGGCCACCCCTGCCGGGAGCACCGCCTATAACTATTCCCTGGGCGGGAGCATTGTAGACCCCCGCCTGAACCTGCTCCAGGTCACGCCCATGGCGCCCATGAACACCACGGCTTACCGTTCGTTTACGTCCAGCATCCTTCTTCCCGGCGGCGGAGAACTTTCCATCGTCCCGGATATGGATTACAGCGTCCCCCTGGCAATAGTAAGGGACGGATACGTGGCGAACTACGACACCGTCCGCCAGATCAACATCGGGTTTTCTGACCTGACGGTACGCCTGATCCGATTTGAAGGATATGATTTCTGGACAAAGGTAAAGAGTAAGTTCCTGTAAAGAGTAATTTCCAATGAAGAGAGTTTTTACATTCACAGTTGATAAAGAAGACGAAAGTCTTGCCATTCGAAAGATGCTGAAAAAGCATCTTTCCTTTTCATCCCGGCTCCTTGCGAAGCTGAGGGCACAGAAACGTGTGTACCTCAACGGTGTCCCTCTGGAGGGCTGGATGAAATACCGCGAGGGCGATGAGATCCGCGTGGAACTTCCGGAAGAGGTCAGCCATTTCCCTGAAGAGGACATCCCCATCCATGCAGTCTACGAAGACCAGGACCTGGTCCTCATAGATAAGCAGCCGGGCCTTACAGTACATCCCACCAAGGGACATTCAGATCATACCATAGCAAACGGCCTGATGAAGCATATGCGGGAGCAGGGAGAATCCTACAAGATCCGTTTCGTCAACCGCCTTGACATGGATACAAGCGGTCTTCTCATCGTCGGGAAGAATTCCCACGCCCAGGACGAACTGGTCCGCCAGATGGGAAACGGAAAACTGCATAAATATTACACTGCAGTTGTCAACGGCATCATCCCGGAAGATGAACTGACCATCGATGAACCCATCGGCCATCCGGAGCCGGAGCAGGTGGCCCGGCGGGTCGTCCACGACGGCACAGGCCAGGAATCCGTCACCCACCTGCGGGTGCTCCGCCGGATCCCCGGGGAGCACATCTACGGCACAGAGGATCACCATGCACACGCCGGCGGATACACCATCGTCCAGCTCCGTCTCGATACCGGAAGGACACACCAGATCCGCGTACATCTTGCCTATATCGGCTATCCCATTCTGGGCGATCCCCTGTACGGAGGCAGTGTGGCCGGACTTCTGGACCGCCAGGCCCTCCATGCAAGCCGCCTGGAGTTTTTCCACCCGGCTACCGGGCGTCCGGTCTCTGCGGAGGCTCCCCTTCCGGAAGATATCCTGCAGGCAATAAGCAAAATAGAAAAACAGGGCAGCATCTCCGGCGCCGGCGATCCAGGGGATACAGACGGGGACGCGCCGGGAACAAAGGCTGGCAGGACGGGAACGGAGGAGACATGGAAATAATCAGAGCACAGCACAGCGGTTTCTGCTTCGGCGTAAGACAGGCGATCGACACAGCCCATGAGCAGATCCGCCTTCCCCACTCCGGACGCATCTACACCTGCGGCCCGCTGATTCACAATCAGAATGTGACCGACGAGCTCGCGGAGCATGGCGTAAATATCATCGAACGACCGGAGCAGGCTGATCCGGGCGATACGGTCATCGTCCGCTCCCATGGGGAGCCGGAGTGCTTCTATCGCGCCGCAGAGAACTGCGGTCTTCGGGTCGTAGACGCCACATGTCCCTTCGTTGCAAGAATCCATCATCTGGTGCGGGAAGCGAGGGACGCGGGAAAAGATATCATTATCATCGGCGACCGCAGCCATCCGGAAGTCATCGGGATCAACGGCTGGTGTGATGACGCGGCGGTGATCATCGGTTCTGCAGCTGAAGCTGAAGGATATACGGGCCAGGAAGCCTTTGTTGTATGCCAGACCACCCTGCGGGAATCCGTGCTCCGGGACGTCGCCGCCGTGCTCCGCAGAAAAGGCGTCCGCATGGACATCCAGAACACCATATGCAGCGCCACCCGGGACCGCCAGGAATCCGCTGCGGATCTAGCGAAGAAAACAGACGCCATGATCATCATCGGCGGCAGGAATTCATCCAATACCAGGAAGCTTTTCGACATCTGCAGAAAATACTGCGGAAAAACATTTTTTGTAGAAAATATTATAGATTTACCGTTGAAACAACTGGAGAAATGTAATAGAATAGGAATTGCGGCGGGCGCTTCCACGCCTGAACGTATCATAGAGGAGGTTATTACTGCAATGAGTGAAAACAACACCAACGAAAACAACATTTCAATGGCAGAATTCATGGACGAAATTGATGCATCATTGAGACTCCCCCACACGGGAGACATCGTTACCGGTAAAGTAGACCAGGTTAGCGACAGTGAAGTAATCGTTAACATGGGCTGCAAGAAGGACGGAATCCTGCAGGCTTCAGAAGTATCCCTGGAGGATGGCCAGACACTGACTGATTTATTCAAGGTCGGCGACGAGATCAAGGCCAAGGTCATCAAGACAGACGACAGCGACGGCGGAATCCTGCTGTCCAAGAAGAAGCTCGAGGTAAATGAGCACTGGAACGAGATCAATGAAGCACTTGAAAATAAGTCAAACATCGAGGTCAAGGTTGTCAAGGCTGTTAAGGGCGGCGTGATCGCTGTCTACAAGGAAGTATCCGGATTCATTCCCCTCTCCCAGCTTTCCAACAGATATGTTGAGAGTGCGGACGAGTTCCTGAATCAGGTACTGACAGTCAAGGTAACAAGAGTTGACCAGCGCAGAAACAGAGCGGTATTCTCTCACAAGGCTGTACTGGCTGAAGAGAGACAGAAGAAGATCGATGAGATCTGGGCTAACCTGAACGTAAACGATATCGTAGAAGGTACCGTTATGAGATTCACAGACTACGGCGCATTCGTAGATCTGGGCGGAATCGATGGACTGCTCCACATCTCCGAGATCTCCTGGGGCAAGCTGAAGCACCCCTCCGAGGTCCTGAAGATCGGACAGAAGATCAACGTTATGATCCTCTCCATGAACCACGAGAAAGGAAAGATCTCCCTCGGTCTCAAGCAGACGACACCGGAGCCCTGGTCTGTTATCAATGACAACTATCAGGTTGGACAGATCGTTCGCGGCAAGGTCGTTCAGCTGAAGGAGTACGGCGCATTCGTAGAGCTGGAACCGGGTCTTGACGGACTGGTTCATATCTCTGAAGTTGCAAACAAGAGAGTTGCGAACATCAGCGATGAGCTCACCGTAGGACAGCAGGTCAACGCTAAGATTCTGGACATCGATACGGAAAGAAAGAGAATCAGCCTCTCCATCAAGGATGCCATCGGTGAGGAAGTTCCGGAAGCAGAAGAGGCTCCTGTTGAGGAAGCTCCTGCTCCCGCAGAAGAAGCTCCCGCGGAAGAGGCTCCTGCTGAGGAATAATTTCTCAAGATAAAAAAGCGGAAATGTTAAAGAGAGCGTCTCCGAAGGTAATCGTAACCTTCTGAGACGCCCTTTTTCTTATCCGCTGACTGCCTTTCCCGAGGCCTTAGCTCAGCCGTCCTCCCCGGATGCTGAGAAGGCCGCCCTTTAATTTGAGACAGCCGCTGCTTTTATAATCCTACCAGCTTTGCCTCTCTGCCCATTTTCTTCAGCAGATGGATCGCTGCGGAAATCCCGGGATCCTGAACCTGGATCAGGCGGATCACTTCTTCCATATATCCCCTGCCCTCCGGATCTACATGCTGGTTGATCTCCATCAGAACACTGCAGACCGCATCGATGGTGTCCCTTCTGCTGCCGTATTTATAGGGTAAAAAGGCAAGGGAAAGTTCCGCGCCTGACCCCCCGCAGAATATCCCCTTTCCTCCGATATAGTACTCGCCGGGAAACATGAAATGATCCTGGGCTTCCTTCATGCTTTGCAGCAGGTGTTCTCCCGACCGCAGCGCCTGGGCGGCGGTCCATGTTCCTGTATCATTCAGGGCACAGTACCCCGCGATATCTGTTATCTCAAAGGTTGTTTCCCCATCTATGACAAAGGAAGCAGGCAGAAACAGCCGGCATATACCCTTCCCCAGTATGACTCTCCGAAATTCCGGAAGATCGCTCGTCCTTATCCTGATCTCCATCACATGGTTCAATCTAATCCACCTCCGCACTTGCTGCAGGCGCGGTAACCGTCCCTTTTCGCTTCAGAGGCTGTAACGACCCTGTAATAGCGTTTGACAGACCGGCAGCCTGCGGTATGATAGGCGTCGCCGTAGGACTGGAATACGAAAACCGGTGTTCCTGTTTTGGCATGCTTCGCATCACAGTTAGGGCAGGGACGGTACCTTCGCTGGATCTCCGGCGTAAGATACTGCTGCCTGCAAGCCGCCCGAACATGGGTGCATTGGGTGCATGTATCATTATGGTAGCAGTTTCCCCTGTCCGGGAATATGCAGACCTTCCTCGTATCTTCTTCGCCGGTCACTCCTTTATAATATGTTCCGGTATATGCCCTCCCTGTCAGCACGCCGCTGAAACGGATCCCGCTGTACATTCCAAGAGGATTTTTCATCTGAAATCCCGTGCGGAACCGGATCTGTATCAAATCATCTATATTCTTGTCTGTATACCGGTGCCTGTACCGGGTAATGCGTAAATCCGCCGCGTTCCTGTTATCCGCAGCTGCCCGGATCTGTACCGCCGCGGGAAGAGCTGCTCCCCTGCCTCCTGCCGCAGAACGGATCATCTCAAGGCGCAGCTCCTCTGCCGCCGAATACGCAACAGATTCACAGTCCGCGATCACAGGGATAATACTGATGAGCATCATTGCCGCGATGATAAATGCCGGGACAACCACTGCAGACTCCACAAGGAAACTTCCCTTCCTGTTTCTGAACCGCCCGCCTGCGGATGCGTTTGCCTTTGCCCGGGATGCCCGGTCAGGGCTGGTATTCTTTTCTGACAGCATATTCTTCTCCGTTCACTGTAATAGACGCATCGATGCCGCCATGGTAGTTCTCCATTCGGAACCCGCTGTAATACTGATCCTTCATGTTGATCTGCATGATATCCAGCATACGCAGGATCCGGACCTGCTCATCCACAAGGCATGCCATCAGGGACAGATAATCCTCGTAATTCTCTCCATGAGGATTATCTTTATCCACCAGGGGCACTTCCCTCCTTATTTCCGGCTTTTCGTTCTTCCCGTCTTTCCCGCCGCTGTCATCGCTCTCCATTCGTCCGCTCCCTGCCTGTACCGGCTCTGTACTTGATTTATTCTTTCTGCCTTTTACGATATCATCAAGGTCGATAGCCCAGGAAGATTCATTCTTCAGCAGCGGCACCTTTCTGCCGTTGACAAGCAGCTTATAATCATTCAGTCCTTCCGCTGCAGACCATGCAGTTTTCAGCAGCTTATCTGTCGCTGCCGCTTCCGGACCCAGCGTAAGGAGTGCAGCCAGGGCCGCCTTCTCCCCGCTCTTTTTCGGATCGTGCTCCAGATACCAGAAGTTCAGAGCAGTGCGGAGTGCTATAATGCGGTTCTTTATCGCTTTTCGGTTCTCCTCGTCACTCTTCTTTCCGCAGATGATATATTCTGTTTCGAACTCCAGGCAGGTAGGTCCCAGATCATGATAATCAGCTGCATTCTTAAAAAACGCCTTCATATACTCATTTTCAAAATACGTATCGGTTCCTTTCCTGATAATATCTGCCGGCCTTTTCCCCTGGCGGATCATCGACGCCAGCCTTGATGCGCTGAAGCTCCCGCTGCATCCCTGGGAAGGCAGGTCATCCATCACGCTGCCGCCCCGAACTGCTCCTCTCAGGGGAACGATATCCCTTGCCGGCGCAAACTTCTTTCCGTTCTTCAGAACTTTACTCCCGGCAGCGAGTTTTCCGCAGGCGAGGATCTGCTTCTTCGCCATTTCTACGTTAAGCAGACTTGTATTGAACTGCCTGCACTGGCTTCCCTGGTAATCGATATATTTCTTGGTCTTAAATGACTGCATTGCATAGTAATCGATCTTCCTCTCCGTTTCCCGCTCTGTTCCGCAGTAAGCGAAAATCCCATATCGCTGCTGCAGGTTCCTGTCATATTCCGCCAGTACAGAATCCGCCCAGAGCAGACTCAGCTCCTTGCATGCGCCCTTCACCGCTGTCTCTTTAGAAACAGAAATAAAGACCATCAGCATGGATACCAGCCCGAGGAAAAACACCAGGACAAATACCGCAGCAGATCCTCTCCGGTTCAGAACCCTCATCCTATTTTTCCGGCTGCCCATCATCGATCGTTCTCCCGATACGGATCATGGGAGCAGCATTGATGACGTAACTGCGTCCCGTTTCCTTGTGTACCATTGTTTCCGTCACCGCCCCTCTCATCGCCATCTGCTGGTCCGTTTCACTTTTCAGTATCTGGAACATTCTCCTGCTCTGAAGATTCTGGTCCACAAGTTCTGTGTGCATCCGAACCTGTCCTTCCAGACTGCGGTAAAAGAACAGCGTCAGCAGGATCATGCTGAGGATGATAAGGATCAACAGCGGGAGCACCATGCTGGCAGAAACCATCTCATCTCCTCTCTTGTTTATTATTGGTACTCCCCGTCTCTTTCTCCCCTTCATAGGCTCATCCGTTCAGATCTTTAAATGTGTTATTGACGAATTCCGTGATCTCGCTCTTGAAAATGATGCCTATGGCTACCGCCAGGGCGATCAGGATCGCCCCCTGGACCATCTCCATGGGCGCAGCAGATCCTCTTCTTTCCCTTAACTTCTGTACTCCCCGTTCAAACCAGTAATTCAGCATATCATACTCCTTCCACATGTAATACTGCCGGCGCTGCCGTTACAAGGATCAGCACCATAAGGAGAAGTGCCAGGGGCAGGGTCATCCGTGTCTCTGCCAGCTTCCCCCGTTCTTCTGCCAGTTTTTTTCTCTGGTTCCATAGGATCTCCGCCTCAGATTCCAGACCTTCTGTAAGATCGACGCCCCGGTACTGGTTCTCCCGAATCAGGTTGACGACCCGGGTGAACTCCCGTACCCCGATTCTTTCTGAATATGCGCTGAGCACGGTAACCAGGCTTTTATTCTCTACCGCGCTGGTCCGGCATATTGCAGAGATCTGCTGACGGAAATAATCCTCTGATTTTTCTGAAACGCGGTACCCCTCGGCAATTCTTCGGAATGCGTCCGGAAAAATCATACCCGTATTCAGCAGCAGGATCAGCTGGCTGCAGAAGGAAGGGAGTCCGTATCGGATACTGTCCGCATTGCTTCTTCGGATTGCCGCCGCTTTCTGACGCTCGCTGCCGTATAATGCAGCGAGCAGTATCAGCGGCATCATAAGAAATAACAGCGGATCCGTATTTCGTTTCCTTGTCCATGATATTCTGGTCCCATCGCTGAGCCGGACCGGCAGGATAATGGTTTTCCCGGCGCTCCGTTCCACATCCTTGAGCATATCCTGGATCAGATCCTCCGTTGACTCTGCCTGCTCCTCCGTCTTTTCACTGCCCTCTGATGCGGATCCCCGCAGCGTGATCGTTACATTCCGGGACGACCATCCGTCTTTCTCTCTGACCCGGAGCCGGGCGCTGAAATTTTCTGACCGTCCGGCGTCACTCCGATGCAGCCCCACCAGTTTTCCCCTGTCGTTCACAAGCAGTCCCCTGCTGTCTGTCATTCCCTTGATCCCGGAAACTGCAGCGAGAGCCGCCGAGAGGATAAGGATCAGAAGGATCCTCCGCCGGTTCACCGGATCCTTAAAGAAACTGGTTCCTCTAATTCCCTGTACCCCGCTCCAGAGACGGTCCAGAGGCGGGTTCCTGCATCCTGACTTTCTAAATATCAATATCCGTGATCCTTTCTGTGATCCATAATGTTGCTGCAGTCACGGCGAGTGCCGCCGTCATCAGTATACGCCCCGCCCATGTGTCGTACATGACCGCGATATAATCGGCGGACGTAATCCGCAGAAACAGGAGGATCACTGCCGGCATGGCTGTGATCAGCCTGCCTTCGTACTTACGCTGGGCAAGTTCCGTCCGTATCTCCTCATCGATCTCAATTTCCTCTCCGATCACTGCGGCGCAGCGATCCACTGCTCCCACCATATCACCTCCGCTCTCCCGACAGGCCTCATAGACCCGTACGAATTCATCTGCCTCATCCAGTCCGCTGCGCCGGGCGAAATCTTTCAGAACATCCGTTTCGCTTTTCCCCTCCTCCCGGATCGCCCGGATCATTTCCCTTGTTTCCCCTACGATGATCCCCTCCTCTCCGTAGATCCCGGCAAGGGATGGTTCCGCCTCTATGAGACTTTCTGTCATATGACGCCCGGTAGCAAAGGAAGCCGAGATACAGAACAGAAGATCCCGCAGCTGCACCCGCAGTTTCTTCCGGCGGGATCGTGCGATGATACCGGATATCCATTTGACGATCGGACGGTAAAGGATGATGACTGCGGCTGCAGGCAATAAACTGTCGTAGAAAAGCAGTGATATACCAGCGCCTGCAGCGGCGGCAGCCGCTGCTGTCCTTCGCCTCTCCGAAGCGTTCATCGCATACACGCGGTAGTCATTGCCCAATGCCATTCTCTCACCCTGCACTGCAGCAGTGCGAGCCGGGAGCATGCTCCCGATTTTAGATCGAATATCCATTTCCTCTCCCCTTCAGCAGCAGACGCTCTCTGCGAACCAGGCGCTGTTCCGTCCGGACCAGATCACCCTGCGGATCGATCACAAACAGAGGGTTCAGTACGTACACACCGTCCTGAAACCCGGTCAGTTCCTGAACTTCCACTACACGCCGCTGCCCGGAATCTGTCCGGGCAAGATGTACAAGGACGTCGATCCCCTCAATGATCTGACTCCGGATGGAATCCATCGGTATCTGGACTCCCATGAGATACATGGACTCGATTCGCCGGAGCATGCCCCGCACGGAATTGCCATGTCCTGTGGAAAGACCGGAATGACCGGTATTCATCCCCTGGAGCATATCAGCAACGGATCCGTCCCTTACCTCGCCCACAATGATCCGATCTGGACGCATGCGCAGACTTGCCCGGATCAGCATGGCCATGCTTACTCTGCCCTTTCCGAGAGAGTTTGCATTATGGCATTCCATTTGGACAATATTCTCGATGTGGTCCATCATCAGCTCCCTGGAGTCCTCTATAACCACCACCCGCTCCGATGGATCGATATAATCCGTCAGCGCATTGAGAAATGTTGTCTTGCCGCTGGACGTCCCCCCGCTGATAAATATATTGAATCCGCACTGGATCAGCAGTTTCAGGTATTCTGCGCATTCCGCGGTAAGTGTCCCTCCCTGCACCATCTCCTCCATGGTGATCTTATCCCGGGCGAATTTCCGGATCGTCAGTATGGGACCGTCCAGCGCTACGTTATGATACACCGCGTTGACCCGGGATCCGTTATCCAGTCTGGCGTCCAGGATCGGATTCATCTCATTGATCTCCCTGTGGACTTCCGAAGCAATCAGCCGAATCAGTTCTGTTAGTTCTTCCCTGTTCTCAAAGGCGAGGTCACAGCGGCGGATTCCGCTCCGGTCCTCAGCGAATATGTGACTGCATCCGTTTACCATGATCTCATGAATAGAATCATCATTGATCAGTTCCGTCAGTATTCCGTATTTATCCCTGACTCTGGCGTGGATCATCCGAATCAGTTCATCGCACTCTGCCAGAGTCAGAGATGAGTCAGCGAATACCTTATCCTCTGTGACCTCTGCAAATTCCTGTTCATCCATAGTCAGCAGGTCGTGATGTTCATTTCTGAGACTGCGGATCATATCGTTCATCCGGGATCTGAGGTTCTCATCCATTGTCCTTCCTCCTGTGACCACAAGTATATTCACTTTACCATATTTTGTCAACCATTATTTTACATTATTTTGCACCGGTAAAGCCGCGGCAGAGAAACCAAAAAAGAAAAAACGCCCGGTCAGGCCTTTGTTCCTGACAGAGCGATAACCATTCCTGTAAATTTATTTGTGAGGCAGGATCTCCAGCCAGTAGCCGTCCGGATCCTCGATGAAGTAGATCCCCATCGCCGGGTTCTCGAAGCAGATGCAGCCCATCTCACTGTGCCTGGCGTGAGCTGCCTCGTAGTCGTCGGCGTAGAATGCCAGATGGAATTCATCCTCCCCCAGGTCGTAATTTTGGGGATGGTCCCGCAGCCATGTCAGCTCCAGTTCGAAGTTATCGTCCTCTGTTCCCATGTAAAGGATCGTAAAATCCGGCTGGTCATTGCGCCGCAGCACATGCATGCCCAGAGCCTTCTCATAAAACGCCACTGATGTTTCCAGATCCGATACGTTAAGATTCTCGTGAATCATCCTGAATTTCATAATATTTCCTCCTGACTCCGCACGGTAGTGTCAAATAAACTACCTTGATTTATCTTGAAAGATCTTTTCTTAGCTTGTATTTGCAGGGGCTTTTGGGTTTTTCCATAG
>OMXT01000001.1 GCA_900315125.1 uncultured Eubacteriales bacterium | reverse complement strand
TGCTAATTCACATTGAAATTTCAACAATTTTTCGATTTCAAATTGTTTGGTTGAAATTCGAGTGTTAATTACCCGAGAAGTTCAGATAAAGACTAACTGTTTCTGCTTCCGGTTTACACCTTACTTCACCCGTACATCTGCTCCAGCAGTGCCAGCCCGGTTTCTGTGCGAAAGACATTCTTCCGGAATCCGCCGATGACCCTGTGATACTTCTCGCCTTCCCCGGCATTGACGAGGAAGTCTGCTTCCAGAAGCACCTGATGTACTCGGCTCTTCACTCTGTGAAACGTGTGGTGGCAGGCGATCAGATCCACGATTTCCTTCTTCATATCTTCCGGAATATCAACGTCTGCCAGGAACTCCTTTCCGATGCGGGCGCCCTCCCGCTGCTGATACAGTCCTTTGGTGTGGCCAAAGTTCTGCCGGCAGTACGGACAGCCGATATCATGAAGGATCGCTGCAATCTCCAGAGTCTGCTGCTCCTCCGGACTCAGTCCTTCACAGCGGCCGATGGTCGACGCAAGAGAAAACACTTTCAGAAAATGATTGATTTCATCCAGAGTTGCCCCGTCGGAATGAGAAAAGGCAATCATCTTTTCCATAACTTCTGCTGTAATCATTTCCATTCCACGCCTCCTATTCCGCCAGCAGCCGCCGGTAGATCTCCTCGTCCTCTGCCTTGAAGACATTGAAAATCACCCGGTCCACACTGGTGTCCAGTTCCAGGAACCTTTCCACTTCTCTGACCGCGATCTCTGCCGCTGCCTCATTTGGAAAATGGAATACGCCCGTAGAAATGCAGCAGAATGCGATGCTGTGGAGCCCCCTCAGGGCTGCGACCCGCAGACAGGAACGGTAGCAGCTGGCGAGCAGTTCCCTGTCTTTCTTCGTGACCCAGCCGGTGATGATCGGTCCTACCGTATGGATCACATGGCTGCTCGGAAGATTATACGCCGGCGTGATCTTCGCTCTTCCCGTCTTCTCTTCCGTTCCCTGACGGCGCATGATTTCCGCGCACTTCAGCCGCAGCTGCATCCCCGCATAAGTATGGATACAGTTATCGATACAGGAATGGTTCGGCTGATAGCAGCCGGTCATCCCGCTGTTCGCCGCGTTGACGATGGCGTCTGCGTCCAAACGGGTGATGTCCCCGCGCCAGAGGATCATATCGCCGTGATCCGAAAATCCTTCGTCACCCTCTGTATGCCCTGCAGCACCAGAGCCAGCGTCTGAAGCGGGAGCATCCGTCTCTTTCAGTCTGCGCACACTCTCCACATTCATCAGTCCTCTGCGCCGGTCGATCCGCCGCAAGGGTTTCAGAGTAGAGACATGAACGATACCCCGTTCCCGGTTTACCTGCTGCAGATACTCATCCTGGACCCGGAGCACCTCCCGGTCCACCGGTCCCGGCATCCGTATATTCATCAGCCCCCGGAGCAGACTTCGCTGCTCCATTTCATCCGATGGGATCTCCGTCCCGGTGAATTCCGGATGCTCCGCCAGGAGCTTTTCTATCAAATATATTCTTTTTTCTTTCTGATTCATATCAACCTCCGAAGCAAAGCCCCGGCCGGGCCTTTGTTCCTGCTAAACCCGCACAGCCAGCGCCAGCGCGATTCTCACATAGATATCCATGGTTTCCGATGTGCCCTGCCCCATGCCCCGGGGATCCCAGATGCCCCCGGAAAGTCCGCCCGCCAGGCTGTCCTCCGCATAGACAAACTGATAGAGCTCGCAGTCCCGCAGGTCGCACACCGCCTGGAGCACCGAACATTCCATGTCCACAGCAATGCAGCCTTCGCTCCGGCGGGCCTGGGCATTCCGCCGGGTCTCCCGGTACAGCCCGTCCGTGGTCCAGATCCTGCCCTGGATGCAAGGGACGCTCAGCTCACCCATAACTGCCGCGACCCTGTGGGCATTCCGTATTGTAATATAATCCGCCGGCGCCGCGTAATGGTAGCTCGTCCCTTCGTCCCGGTAGCTTTCCGTCGGAGCGATGATATGTCCTTCCGCTACATCGTCCAAAACGCCGCAGGAACCGAAGACGATAAACTTCCGCCCGCCTCTTGCAATGATCTCTTCCAGCATAGACGCTGCATAGGGAGCACCGATCCCCGTCCGGAAAAATGCCGTCGGGCTTTCCGTTCCGCCGGCGCGCTCAGGTCTGCTGCTCCCGGATGCTCCCGACTTCCGTTCATAGGGAACCAGTTCATCGGGGATGCTCACTTCATAGACCGGGATCCGCGTTTCCGGCATGAGACTGCAGATCACACCGCTGCTGTACTTCTCACGGACCAGGTTCTCCGCCCGCTCGGAGAAGGTCATAATTACCGTTTCCGGGAAGTTCCTCCCTTGCACGTTCGACGGTCCGCCCGCGTATCCCGGCACTTCAGAAGCCTTCAGGATCTCCTCAGATACAGGATCAAAAGAATCAGTAATCACAGGTCCAGTCCTCCTATCTGGTAAAATTGACAGAATCTAGCCTTTCTTGCGGCAGCTGCGGTTGCCTTTCTCTTCCGCGATTCCCCGGGGCCGCATCATACACGCGTTATACTCCAGATTATACTTCCGGACAAACTTCATGTTCTCGCTTCTGTCATGTCCCGGATAAATGATTACCCCATCCGGCCATGTGCTGCATACATTCTGTATCGACCGGATCATGTCCTCCGAACTGCCGCCTGCCAGATCCGTCCGCCCCAGGTCCGTGTCGAACAGGGTATCGCCGGTAAAGCAGATGCCGCTCTGCTTTGCATAGAAACAGACGCTGCCCTTGGTGTGGCCCGGCGTGGAGAGAACCTGTATTTTCTCTCCATCCAGTTCCACTATATCTCCGTCGTGAAGGATCACATCCACTCTCCCTTTATATACCGCCGCATCCGCCTCGTGCATGCAGATCTCGCCGCCCAGGGCCTGCTGCACATGCTCCGCTTCATCGGTGTGATCATAATGAAGATGAGTGAGCAGGATCCGGGTGACGCGCAGCTGATGTTCTTTCACAAAGTCTATATAGCCCTGGGGCTCGTAACCAGGGTCGATGATCATGCATTCTCCGCCGTCTGCCTGATATATGACGTACCCATTGGCCACGATCGGCCCGCATGTAAAACGTTTCACTTTCATGAGTTAAATTCCTCCATTCTGATTCCCATTTTACCATAGATAGGCTGCCTGTTTCCACAAAAACAGCGGATGCCTGTTTCCAGACATCCGCCGATTTCTGCAAATCAATGATCTGTCGATCAGAATTCCTTCTGCTCACGGACCGGTCCGTGTACCGGATGTTCATCCGGCATGGTCCAACCGAAGTGATCCGTATGAAGGATCTCTTCCGCCTTCTCGCTGAGGGGCTCGCCCAACATCTCATCATAGAGCCGCTGAACGTCCACATTCTCGTGGCTGAAACGGATCTTCATGTTCTCGTCTATGTTGCGCAGGACTTTGCCGCGGGCCGCGCCCCGCTCCACATCGTCTCTGTGGAATGGCTGTCCGCCGCCGCCGGAGCATCCGGTCGGACATGCCATGATCTCAACGAAATCATACTTCACCTGTCCTCGCGTCAACGCCTTGCACAGCTTATCCGCATTGGCCAGGCCGCTGGCGACAGCAACATGGAACTTGTTTCCGGCAATAGTATATGTCGCTTCCTGCCAGGGCTTGTCCTCCGGAAGGAACCTTGTATCCGTGCGTACAAAGCCAAATGCTCCCGTTGACGGATTCTTTCCTGTTACCATGTAGCTTGCGGTACGGAGGGCTGCCTCCAGAACGCCGCCGGTCGTACCGAAGATAACGCCTGCACCCGTATAGTCCTGCATGATCCGGTCGAAGGGCTGTTCCTTGATATCCGCCGGCGCCACATCGCAGATACGGAGCATGTGGACGATCTCTCTTGTAGTCAGGGCATAGTCTACATCCTTAACGCCCTTTTCATCCCTCATGGTAGGCAGTTCACATTCCGCCTTCTTGGATACGCAGGGCATGATGGATACGCAGCAGATCTTCTCAGGCGGTACGCCGATCTTAGACGCGAAGTAGCTCTTAACAACGGCGCCGAACATCTGCTGAGGACTCTTGGATGTGGAGAGCTGCTCCACCAGCTCCGGATAACGGCTCTTGCAGAAGCGGACCCATGCCGGGCAGCAGCTGGTGAACATGGGGTATTTCTCCAGATCACCCTTCTGCCAGCGGGCAAGGAATTCCGAAGCTTCCTCCATGATGGTCAGGTCCGCGGAGAAACTGGTATCAAATACATAGTCAAATCCCATCTGCTTCAGCGCACCAGCCAGCTTGTTGACCGTCGCCACATCCGGAGGCATGCCCAGTTCCTCGCCCCAGGCTGTTCTTACAGCCGGCGCTACCTGTGCTACCGTGATGATTTCCGGATCATCTATGGCATCCATGACCTTGGTTGCGTCTTTCCGTTCACGAAGCGCGCCGGTAGGACAGTGAACGATACACTGGCCGCAGAGGCTGCACTGGGATTCATCGATCCTTCTGTGCTGTGATACGTCAACTCTGGAACGGCCTCCTGTAGAAGTCATCTCCCAGATGCCCAGTTTCTGGATCTTATCGCAGACCTGGATGCAGCGCATGCACTTGATGCACTTAGCCGGATCGCGGAACAGCGGGAAATCCTTGACCCACATTCTGTCCCTTTCCTCCGGAAGATCTGTAACATACAGATTCTCGAAGAAGTCATAGTCGTTTGTCAGTTTCTGCAGCTGACATGTTCCGCTTCGGTCGCAGAGCGAGCAGCGGCCTTCATGCTGGGACATGATCAGCATCAGGTTGGTACGGCATGCGGAACGGACAAGGGCGGAATTGGTGGTGACCTTCATTCCTTCTCTTACAACCGTATTGCAGGAAGGCACCAGTGACAGTTCGCCTTCCACCTCTACAGAGCAGATCCTGCATGCGCCGATATTGTTGATCCCCTTCAGGTAACACAGATGAGGGATCATGATTCCTACCGTCTTGGCTGCTTCCAGGATCGTCGTCCCGTCGTCCACAGCCACCGGCATATTGTTTATTGTTAACTTTACCATTGAATTTTCCTCCCTCCGCGGAAGCTTCCAAGTCCGAAGTGGTCACAGCGCAGGCACCGTCCGCATTCCTGACGGACGCCCTGCGGCGTCATTCCTTCACTTACCAGGTCAAAATTACCTTCCAGATCATCCATTTCGCGGATGGTCAGATTGACGCGTCCGCAGGGAGGATTGTTGGTCATCTGCGGGATCGGCACCTCTACATCAGAACCGACCACGTGATAATACCCGAGGAAATAGTCGATATTGTTCGCTGCTACCTTGCCCGCTGCCACAGCGCGGATGACGGTCGCCGGTCCGGATACCGCGTCTCCGCCAGCAAACATGTTGCCGCTGCCCGGTACGAAACTGGAGCTCTCCGCCGCGATAACGCCATTGACAAACTTGAGGCTGCTCTTCTCAAAGGGCTGGGAATGAATGGACTGTCCGATAGCTACGACGATATAGTCGCAGGGGATCGGGAACGGATCCTCTTCCGCCTTGATAACGGATGTTCTGCCGTTGGGCTCGATCAGGTTGATCAGCATAGGCTGAACCCACAGAGCCTTGGCCAGACCAGTCTCCTTGTCCAGCTCGATGTGATCCGGAGCAAGCAGTGTACGGATCTTTCCGCCCTCAGCCTGCGTCGCCTCGATCTCTTCCGGCAGCGCCGTCATATCATCCACACGACGGCGGTAAATGCAGGTTGACTTCTTTGCGCCCAGACGAATGCTGGATCTGGTGGCGTCCATGGCAACGTTTCCGCCGCCGACGATCAGAACATTCTTGCCCTTCATATCCGGCGGATTACCCTCGCCGATATCCCGGAGCATCTCAACAGCACTGAGTACGTTGGGAGCATCTTCGCCCTTCAGGCGGAGCTTCTTATCATCATGGGCGCCGATAGAAACGTAAACCGCGTCATATTTTTCTTTCAGCTCATCCAGTGATACATCTTCGCCGATGTTCGTATCAAGACATACGTTGACGCCGGTATCCAGAATGTACTGAATATCCTTATCGAGGATATCGATGGGCAGACGGTAATCAGGAATACCATAGCGGAGCATGCCGCCCAGATGGTGTCTCTGCTCATAAACCGTGACCGTATGTCCCATGACCGTAAGGAAGTAGGCAGCTGTCAGTCCTCCAGGACCTCCGCCAACAACAGCAACGTGCTTGCCCGTGGGCTCTGCGCACTGAGGAACGGGAATATCTCCTGCGTGATCTACCGCATAACGCTTGATACCGCAGATGTTCACCGCGTCATCTACCATCTGGCGGCGGCAGCGTGCCTCACAGGGATGCTCGCAGACATAACCGCATACCGACGGGAACGGATTGTCCTTCCGGATGAGTTTCACTGCATCTTTATACCTTCCTGCTTTAACAAGAGCAATGTAACCCGGAACGTCTACGTGAGCCGGACATACCGCCGTACAGGGGATCGCCTGCTCTATACCATAGAGACAGCGTCCTCTCTTGATATGCTCTTCCATATCATTGCGGAATCCTTCCAGCCCTTCCAGCGTCATGTTTGCAGCCTCATAACCGATGGCGCAGTCTGCAGTGGCGCGGATAATAGTCGCTGTTTTCTCCAGCAGATCGATGGTCTCCATCGTTCCGGTACCATTGCGGATCTCTTCCAGCATCTCGGTCAGATGCCAAAGACCGATACGGCAGGGGGAGCACTTACCACAGGACTGAGCGTGGCATAACCTCAGGTAATTGAGAAGAATATCCACAGGACAGAGTCCCAGCGGGCTCGCGCTGATTCTCTTTCTGAATTTACGCCCGATGTCGGCCAGTACCTTTTGGCCGTGTTCCGGCGTCTCTATAACGAGTCTTTCCATATGATAGCCTCCTATTGTGAATCTTTATCTTATATTTTATTATAATTATGCATCATCTGCAATAATTAATATTTTTTTTCACAAAATATTATCAGGTTATTCGTTTTTCCACATAAAAGAGCCATTATACCGTATAATCTTCCATATAATTCTTTGTAATATTCATAATTTTTTCGAGATTTCGGATGTCCGTCAGCGTATCCCCGGTCTCCAGGGAATGATTCGCCCCTTCCGTTATATAGAGCGGTATATTTTTCTCCTCCGCAAGCCGCCGGATCTGCTCCGTCTCCGCCCAGGGATCCGCAGTACCGTGAAAGGCGATGCCGCTTCCCTGCTCCGCCGCCTGGAACGTCTCCGCCAGAGGCGTGTAATACACACAGCCAGCATTGATACCCATTTTTTGTGCGCATGCTCCCGCGACGACCGTCCCGATGCTCTTCGCCAGGAACAAAGTCCTGACCGTTCTTTGTTCCTCTACCCCTGCCTCTTTCAGACAGCGCACCGCATCCTCCAGATACAGCTCCGCCGCCTCCTTCATCTTTGCAGGATCGCCTTTGATATTGCCGTCCTTATATTCCGAATATTTCACTGTTACGATCTCGTAACCATATTCCAGCCTTGCCATCCGAGCCGAATAATAAAGCAGCGGCTTGTCTCCGTGGTACCCGATGCCCGGAAACACCACGGCTATTCTATTGTTGTTTATCTTCTTGTCCATTCCTGTACCTTTCTGTTCTGGCTGCATAGCTGCTATACGGGATATATTATACGCCTTAGTCGTCCTGCGCGCCGCAATATATTTAGGGCACAGTTATCACTGGGACAGTTTCGGCGTCGATCCATTGAAAACCTCCGAACTTCGCCATCGGCTGGTTCGAGATGCCCGCGCTGACTTTGGTGCCCGCGCTGACTTTGGTGGTTTTGCAGGGATCTTACGCTGGTTTCGGTGGTATAGCCGTGTTCTCAAACATTTCACCGAACGTCATCTGCGCCATTCGAAAAAATGTATATTTATTCTCGCATTTTCCATGAAATTGACAGATAATTGTTCCTTATTTCACGCGTTTTCATTCGATATTATCCATATTCCTGATCTGGAATCCAGACAGGTCTTAAAGGGCAAACAGCCCTTCGGTGAAATTGCAGAATAACTGCGATAACACCGAATTATCTCTGAGAATTCTTCGGTGCAAATCGGAAAAAACAAAAGTCACCACCGAATTCCGAGCGCCGCACGGTGAAATTTGCATGTATGCCCGGTTACATTTATGCATCCCATCAGTTAAGCAAACGAAAACATGAAAACCATACCCTTATCGCGTACTCCGTGTTAAAATATACAGAGTATTATTTTACTCTATTTCGATCAAATGACAATTCAAATAATGGCACTGACCAGAAAGAACAAACAGCAGAATTCAGGAGGCACTTTTGAAATTAATTTGTGTGATCGATGACAACGGCGGGATGATGTTCAACCATAGAAGACAAAGCAAAGACCGGGAACTGCGGAAAAATATTCTGACTCTTGCTGCCGGCGCTGGCGCAGATCAAGAAAGTGACGCGGACGGAGCAGCGCAAACTGAGGAAGCATGTAAAGCACAACTGTGGATGAACCAATACACCGCCAGCCAGTTTGAGGAAGAAGAACTTAAGGGACAGGCGTTTCTGAAAATTTCAGATGGTCTGTCATCAGCCGGAGACCAGGATTATGTATTCCTGGAAGATCAACCGCCTTCAGAATATGCAGAGCAGGCAGACGAATTGGTTATCTATCACTGGAACCGGAAATACCCTGGCGACCTGAAATTCGACATAGACCTTGGAAACTGGAAGCTCCTGCAAACTACAGAATTTTCCGGCTTTTCTCACGAGAAAATAACCCGGGAGATCTATGTCCCGTCAGAATAAAGGAGAACACCTGATGCAGAAAAAGCAAGACCATATCACGAACAGGCAAATGAAAAGACACAGAAAAATCACCGCGCTGCTCCTTGCGCTCAGTCTGACCCTGTTCCCCGCCGCACTCTCCGGCTGCGGGGCAAACGCGGCGAGCGGCAATGGAAGCGGACAGAGCAGCGCCGCCGTTTCCGAGGAAAGCAGTTCCTCGGAAAGCAGCGCATCGCAGGGCAGCGCCGCAGCCGAGGAAGGAAGCGCCGCCGACAGCGATTCAAAAAATGATACCAGTGCTGCCGCTGCCAGCGCCGGCAGTATCATTCCGAAGAAAGCAGCCGCGCCAAAGGGATTCCATCTGAAGAATGTGCCGAAATACAGCGGCGATCCCTACGTGGCTGTCCATAACAACAAACCGTACTTTGGAAAAAGCTACCTGACCAGAAAGGCCTTTGAACTCTATTCCAAACTGGACAGCGAAGGACGATGCGGCACCGCATTCGCCAATGTGTGCGAGAAGATCATGCCCGAGGGTGAGCGGGAATCCATCGGCATGGTCAAGCCTACGGGCTGGCACACGGTAAAGTACAGCACCATATCCGGAAAGTATCTTTACAACCGCTGCCATCTGATCGGATACCAGCTCGCCGGCGAAAATGCCAACGAAAAGAACCTGATCACCGGCACCCGCTACATGAACATCGAAGGCATGGAGCCCTTTGAGAACATGGTTGCCGATTATGTAAAAGAGACGGACCACCATGTCCTGTACCGGGTAACCCCCATATTCAAGGGCAGCGAGCTCGTCGCCCGGGGCGTCCTGATGGAAGCCCGCTCCGTCGAGGACGACGACATAGAATTCTGCGTTTACTGCTATAACGTCCAGCCGGGAATCAAGATCAACTATGCCACCGGAAGCAGCAGCAAAGCCGGCTCCTCCGGAAGCAAAAATAGCAGTAAGCCGAAGAAGAGCAATAAAAAGACCTACATTATTAATGTAAACACAGGAAAATTCCACCTGCCGAGCTGCAGCAGCGTAGACCGAATGTCCGACGCGAATAAGAAGAAAGTAAAAAGCACGAGAAGCAGTCTGATCAAACAGGGCTATTCCCCCTGCCAGAACTGCAATCCATAAACTGCGCCGGATTTAATTCTCGCAAGGGGCAAAAGTTCTATCAACCAGGCCAAAGATGTCAACGTGATAGAATTTTCCAGAAACGACGGAGGCAAAAGTTCTATTAAAAGTGCCGGCGCACGCAAAAAAATAGAATTTTATTACGTTGCAAGCCTTCTGATATGGCAAAAGTTCTATCAAATGACCTTGAAAGCACCAAACGATATACTTTTTATTCTGGAACAAAGCCCTGGCTGCGGCAATAATTCTATCAAGCTCACCGGATCAGTCAACCTGATAGAATAAGTTACTTTTACGAGTGTTGATAGTTCTATCAAATCGATGGTTTAGACAATAAAAATAGACTTTTTGATCCGATTTGTGCCAATTCGCAATTCGGTGACTTCCACATAAAAAAATGAGGAACCAGTGAGGAACCAGAATGAAGGACAAAATCAAAATCGCACAGCTGCAGACCCCGGTCTGCGATGATAAGGAAAAGAATCTTGAAACGCTGGGAGAATATCTGAACAAGGTAAGCAGCAGCAAACCGGATCTTGTCACAGCCGGTGAGATGTTCTGCTGTCCCTACGATAACAGCTGCTTTCCGAAGTATGCGGAGCCGGAAGGCGCTGCCGCATGGCAGCGCCTCAGCGCATACGCCCGGGAATTCGGCGTATACCTGCAGGCAGGAACCGTGCCGGAGCGTGACGAACAGGGACGGATCTACAACACCGCCTATGTATTCGATCCCCGCGGCAGGCAGATCGCAAAACACCGGAAAGTCCACCTGTTTGATATTGACGTGGAAGGCGGCCAGAGCTTCCGGGAATCCGATACGCTGACCGCCGGGGACCAGATCACCGTGTTCGATACAGAATTCTGCCGGATTGGCCTTTGTATCTGCTTCGACTGCCGCTTTCCGGAGATGGCCCGCATCGCTTCTCTCGAGGGCGCTCAGCTCTTCCTCGTGCCTGCCGCGTTTAACATGACCACAGGACCTGCACACTGGGAGCTGATGTTCCGCAGCCGTGCCGTGGATGACCAGATGTTTGTCGTCGGAACGTCAGACGCCCGGGATATGAACGCCAGCTACCACGCCTGGGGGCATTCCATGATCGTGGATCCCTGGGGCACTGTGATCAGCGAAATGGATGAGAACCCGGATGCCCGCGTAACGGAGATCGACCTGGCTCAGGTCGACCGGATCCGCCGGCAGCTGCCTCTGCTTTCTGCCCGCAGAGACGATCTATACACATTAAGAAGGAAATAATGATGACCAAAAACAGAAGCCTCTTCGCCGTCATCATGATCGGTCTGGTATCCTGCGTTCTCTACGGCGTCGGCGCCGCGATAAGAACAAACATCGGAATACTGCTGAATCCCCTGGGAACCCAGACCGACCTGCCCTACGATCAGGTCAGCTTCTGCATTGCCGTAATGAACCTGACATTCGGCGCCAGCCAGCCCTTCTTCGGCACACTGGCCTCCCGCACATCAAACCGGTTCGTACTCACCGCAGGTTCCATCCTGCTGATTCTCAGCATCGCAGGAATGATGACCGCCCGCTCCTTCCCCATGCTCCTTCTTTCGCTGGGTCTCCTCTTCGGCGCAGGCGGCGGCGCCATCGCCTTCGGCATGGTTCTGACCTCTGCCATTTATTTCACCGGCCGCGAACACGCCATGACTCTGTCCGGCCTGCTGAACGCCGCCTCCGGCATGATCAGCTTCCTTCTGGCTCCTCTGATGCAGAACATGCTGAGCCATTTCGGACTGACACTGACTCTGACATTCCTCGCAGTCCTGGCTGCCGCGCTGATCCCCATTACGTTCTTTATCACATCCCGGGATCCGCAGAAAGGGATCCGCGCGAAGCAGGATAAACCAAAAGCAGAGGAAAATGACATAAACGGTCTCGCCCTCCTGAAGCACGCGTTCCGGAACCGGACATTCCGACTGCTGGTAGCCGGCTTTTCCACCTGCGGTTTCCATATGGTGATCATAGAATCACATCTGTTTTCTCAGTATGTACACTACGGCATTTCCGAGACGTCCGCCAGCTGGGCATTTTACTTCTACGGGGTATCGACGATCCTGGGAGCGCTGCTGTCCGGTTATCTCAGCACCCGGGTGCACAAAGGCCATCTCCTGGGTTTCTACTACGGTTTCCGCGCTGTGTGGGTCATCAGCTATCTGCTGCTGATGCCAAAGAACATCATTACAGCCTTTGTTTTCTCCGTAGGCCTGGGACTGACCGGAGACGCCACCGTCTCCCCCACCTCCGGCCTGGTCAACCAGAACTTCCGGCTTAGTCAGGTGGCCACTCTTATCGGCTTTCTGTTCCTCTGCCACCAGATCGGCGCCTTTCTCAGCGCCTGGCTGGGAGGCGTGTTTTTCGAAATGACCGGAGATTATACCATTATCTGGACGGCAGATATCCTGCTCTGCAGTTTCGCTTCTATTATGAGCCTCCGCATCAGCGAGAAGTGATCGCCCGCACGATAAGTGATTCCCGCAGTTGACAATGTGTTCAGCCCGAAAGTATAATTATTTTTGATCGGGTATAACAAACCGCAGCGTAAGGGGGGGCCGCGCAATGCTGATGTATTTGACCATGATCCAGGATGAACTGAAGGGAGTGACCGCCGACTATGCGGAACTTAAACCTCAGAGTGCAGGGACCCAGGGCATTCGCCAGTGGGCGCCGGAGGTCGGATCAGGCGATGACCGTTATATATACATCGCAGATGAGAAGGATCTGAAAAAGGCGGAAACCATCCCATCGAATCTGATCTTCTGTTCAAGCAGGACTTTGCCCGAGCTGAAAAAAAATTATTCTGCGAACTTCCTGGCAGTCCGGTCGGAAAAGACTCCCGATGAACTGTTTCAGACCGCAGCCGCGGTATGCGAGGATTACAGCGCCTGGGACGCAGAAATGTGCGATTCCGTCATGAGGGAAGACGAACTCGCTGCATTCATGGAGATCGCCGTGAGGAAACTGCACAATCCCTTTGGCGTTTATGACGCCGCCCAGTCCCTGATCTATCATTCCCCTATTACAAAAGAACAGGCTGCGGGCACGATCTGGGAGCAGACTCTTAATGAAACATATCCTTCCCTGAATTTTTTCACCAGAGAAGAAATAGAATACTCCAACAGGGAGTTTCTGGCGTCGGATACGCCAGTCCTGATCAATCCAAAACGGGATCCTGAACATACCTATCTCCTGGGCGTTATCCGGCTGCCCAACGGGAAGCAGACCGGATCCATCGGAATGACAGACATCGTAAATCCGATCACGGAGGGGCAGGTCCAACTCTGCCGCCGCATCGCCCAACTCCTGGGCTATATTTTCAAGACCCGGATCCGTCTGGGCATGAATCACTATGACGCCTACTACCTGAAGGAACTGGCCGCGGGCATGAACGTGGATGAACGGATGGTAGACCAGCATCTCCGGCAGCAGGGATGGACCGTAAACGACAGCTATTATATGCTGGCTTTTCAGATGGCTGACGGGTTCACCATCGCAAAGGACGGACATTCCTACCACATGCGGATCCACCGGCAGTTCCCGGCAGCACAGATCCTTTATTTTGATACGCTGATACTCGCAGTACTGCGGCATCAGGATAACGATATGTCAGGGCAGGAGGAGCTTCAGCGACTGGAAGATTTCTGCGAAGCCAATCTCATGTACTGCGGCGTGAGCAACTGCTTTCATGATTTTATGCAGCTGCATACCTATTATCTCCAGGCCAGCGAGATCCTGAAAGAACGCTGGCGCATTCCAAGCGGCAGCCGGGTATGTTCATTTACAAGTCACTACGTAAGCTTTCTTCTTGACAGTCTCCGCCGCACTCAGAACCCCGCAGTCCTCTGCGATCCACGGATTTTGGAACTCAGCCGCAGCGAGAACAAAAACCGGTTCGAGCTGATCGACAGCATTCGGGTCTACCTTCTCACCGGACGGAACATGAGCATCGCCGCCCGTGAAATGTACATCCACAGAAATACCCTGAAATACCGGATCCAGACGGCGGAAGACATATTAAATCTTGACTTCGACGAGCTAGACAGCAATGAGACCATGCAGATCCTGGTGTCCTGCCTGTTCGTCATGGACGAATATCAGGAAGAAAAATAGATCCCGCAGACAGAGTCTGCAGGACCTGATCCTGAAGCCTGACGGCGTCAGGAGATAAACCAGATAAACTATATGTTTTTTACTCACATATTTTACTCCGGCGTTCCCATCTCGTCGGTCTTATCCGTCAGCATGGAATCCGGGTTCTTCGAGTACAGTTCGCCTGCGATCTTATCCTTCAGCAGTTCTATGATCGGCAGATGCTGAGGGCAGACCTTCTCGCACTTGCCGCATCCTACGCATTTATCCGCGCCGTTCCTGCGCTCCTTCATAAATCCATAGGTGATGGCCGGTGTGCAGACGTCATTGTAATCTGACGATTCGGTCATGCGGTAGTAGTCGTTGAACAGCTGGAAGTAATCGCCGGAAGGGATGTCCAGAGGACATGCTTCCTCACAGTATCTGCAGTTCGTGCAGGCGATGGCGGTCTTTTCATTGATGATCTTAACGACCTTGTCCAGGATCGCCCGCTCTTCATCGTTCAGCGGCATATAGTTATCGAACGTCTTCATGTTATCTTCCAGGAATTCCATCTTGGGCATTCCTACGGATACAACACGGACGCCGGGCAGGGAAGCAACGAACCGGTAAGCCCAGGATGCAATGGAAGCGTCCGGATTGTACTCCTTCATCAGCTTCACTGCTTCCTCCGGCGGATTAGCCAGCGTTCCGCCCTTGCAGGGCTCCATAACGACGATGGGCTTGCCGTGTTTTACGGCCGTCTCATACATCTCCCGGGAACGGATCGCCGGGGAATCCCAGTCCAGATAGTTGATCTGAAGCATGACGAAGTCTACTTCCGGATGCTCCGTCAGGATTTTATCCATAAATTCCGGCGTCTCATGGAGCGACATACCGAACTCTCTGTATTTTCCCTCTTTCCTCTTCTGAACAAGAAATTCGAACAGACCCTCCTTGGTCCACTTCTCATACGTTTCAGAACTGATGGCGTGGATCAGGTAGAAATCAAAGTAATCTACGTGGCACTTCTTCAGCTGCTCCTCGAATATGGGCTCCATCTCCGACCCGTTCTTCATGAACTTGACGGGCATCTTATCGGACAGGATGAAAGAATCCCTTGGATATTTATCCGCTACGCAGTGTCCAATAGCCCGCTCGGAATTTCCGCTGTGATAGAACCAGGACGTATCGAAGTAGTTATAACCGTTGGCCATGCCCCGGTCTACGATCTTCTGCCATGCTTCTTCGTCCACCTTGGAGTCATCTCTGAATCCGGGAGCAACAAAGCCCTGATCGATGATGGGGAGACGCAGACAGCCGTAAGCCAGCCGTTTTCCGAAATCAATTTCCTTCTTCATAGTAATCCTCCACAAATATCCAGAAAGAGTCCGCCGCCTGCAGAGGTCTCGGGGCGGCGGATCCTCCTGAAAACAAGCTCACATTATCCGCATCGAATGGACAGATCCGTGCCCCTTACAGGTCGCTTCTGCCTACGCCTGCATGGGCGATAGAAGACTGACCGAATGCATAGACATAGCCCATGCCGCCGGCAACGTACATGCAGAGTCCTGTAACATACTGGGACAGATCGGATGCGAAGAACAGAGCCGGTCCTGCTACATCTTCCGCAGTTCCTGTGCGGCCGAGAGGTACTTCGATGTCCGCGATGCCCTTCAGCATTGCCTGGCGTTCCGGACCGTCTTCCATCAGCTCATCCCAGAATCTTGTAACGATGGGGCCGGGCTTGACGCAGTTTACGCGGATACCGAACTTGGCCAGATCCATAGCCAGGTTGACCGTCAGCGATTCGCAGGCGCCCTTTGCCATGTGATATTCATAGGCAGGAGCCGTCGGGTTGAACGCGCCGTTGGAGGAGCAGATAATGATCTTGCCGCTCTTCGCCTTCTTCATATAGGGTACCACGGCGAAGCATGTGTAGTACATGCCCCACTGGTTAACGGCAGTGGTCTTCTCCAGTACTTCCTGCTGCGTCATATTCGGATTGCCGTCGAATGTTCCACCCGCATAAGCAGCCAGGATATCGATCTTTCCAAACTCATCATAGGTCATCTTCGCCAGTTCGTCTACCTGGGCTCTGTCTGATACATCTGTGGGTTTATAAAACTTGGCATAGCCGCCGTCCGCTGTGATATCGTCGACGACTTTCTTCGCGTTTGCCTCATTAAAGTCAGCGACAATGACCTTGGCGCCTTCTTTAGCGTACAGCTTGGCTGTAGCTTCTCCCATTCCGGAGCCGCCTCCGGTAACGATAGCGACCTGATCCTTTAACATATCCTTCATTTTACTTAGCCTCCTGTTACATATACTTTTTTATCTTGCGGCAGCCCGCCGGGGCAGGCAGCCATTAGACTTACTATTGCTGTTTATCGGCGGGGCAGCTGTCAGTTTGCCTTCTGCTGCAGTTTGCCCTTGGGTCCCAGTTCCGGAACGAATACACCGCCGGTCAGGAATCCAATGACGCACAGTACACCAAATGTGATGAATATCGCGTTGAAGTTCGTTGCGAAGATATTTGCGATAACGATGGGGAATACGAATGTGATGACACCCTTGATCGCCTCCAGCGCGCCGCCTGCGCTTCCGATGGCCTCCGGCGGGAACTCTCCTGTCAGCGGGATCAGTGCCGTTCTGCCGTTTGTCAGACCTACGGTGCCGCCCATGAACAGGCCGCCCACAACGAGCCATACCCATGTCATGGCGCCGAGAGGTGAGAACCATCCCAGCAGATAGCCGATGGCGCCGCCGATGAAGCAGATCAGTGTAACGACGTTATACCGCTTGATGACGCTCATCAGGAATGTGCCCAGATATCCGCCTACCAGCAGTGACAGATTCAGAACTGTTCCGATGCCTGCTGCCTGCTTGGGATCCATGCCTTTTCCAACGAAGGCGTTGATGCAGTAGCTGTTGATCAGCAGTGTGGAGCCGACAGCGCAGGCCGCCGCAACAGACATAAGCCACAGCGTCTTGCTCTTCCAGACGCCGGTGCTCTTGGCGCCCTCCGGCGGGGCGCCTGCGCCCTGAGCCTTGATCGGTCCTTCCTTACCGGCGATCAGCCAGTAGATGAGCAGGACCGTGTAAGCAGCAGCGACAAGAAGCAGGGAACCCTTCAGACCCAGTGCCGCGCCGATGGCGAAAGCTCCGGCAGATCCAAATCCAGCGCCTGCTGCCTGGAAGGAATAAGCGACGGATACGGTCTCCGGTGTGAACCATGTAGCCAGGACCTTAGATGCTGCGATCTGGCAGACGCCTACGAAGAAGGACGCCAGGAACGTCAGGATGATCGCCAGCACATAGCTTCCCACGAATGCCCTCATGTAGAACAGGATCGCGCCGATCAGAAGACCGATCAGAATCGTATTTCTTGATCCTTTCTTGTCCAGGATCGGCCCGAAGATAAATCCGGCAAACAGTCCTACTACAGATGTTACCGATGACAGCGTCGTCAGACCTGCCTGTGTGATCCCATAGAGCTGCATCGTATCTGCAGCGCATGCCGGATAGACGATCAGGTTGAACGTCATGGTCACCATGAACAGTGTGAAGAAAATCACGATCGCCCAGGCCTGACCTCCGGCTCCGGATTTCGCATTACTCATAAAACATACCTCCTCTTACAGCCGCCGTCCCCTTTCTGTCTATTCTCCCATGTTCGGTCCGGCAGTCATTGTACTTTTTACTGTACACAGATTGTAGCATGGAGGTTCAAAAAAGTAATTGTCACTTTACTGCAAAAACAATCGTTATTTTCTCACTTTTTACATATATTTTGATGAAATCGATGCAAAAACGCCCTTTTTCGTTTCTCAAACTACCTATGTGTATACAAAATTCGTTCAATTTGATAGATATTTATCAAACAAAATCAACTTTTTATTGCTTTATTTGTTAATTTTACCAACAAAGTCCCGACCGGCCGAAACCCGGCCAGTCGGGACTTTGTGAAAAAAGTAACCGCAAACAGTTGAAAAAATAACCATTCAAAAACCAAAATGAGAGATGACTTGGCGGATCATCTCTCATCTCGGCTATGCATTTATTATTGAGGAAACAAAATAGGATAGCAAATTCATCATGTGCTCATCAGGCACTCATCTTATCTGGGCTTAACGACCTTGCTGCTTGTTCTCCAGATGCCCATCTTCTCAGCCTGGTGGATCAGTTCTTCTCTGAAGTCAGGATGCGCGACGGATACGAGGAGTTCTGCTCTCTCGTAGGTGTTCTTGCCCTTCAGGTTTACTGCGCCGTACTCGGTTACGATGTAATGTACCGCACTTCTCGGTGTGGATACGATGGAACCGTTAGGCAGTGTGGGCATGATCAGGGATTCTGTCTTGCCCGTCGTCTTATTGAATCGTGTAGACGGTGTGCACAGGAAGCTCTTGCCGCCTTCGGACTGGAATGCGCCCATGACGAAGTCCAGCTGACCGCCGGTGCCGCCGATGTGCTGCAGTCCGGAAGACTCGGAGTTGACCTGACCGAACAGGTCTACCTGCAGGCAGCTGTTGATGGAAACGACCTGGCCGCAGGATGCGATAACGTCTACGTTGTTTACATATTCTACAGGTCCGGACTGCATCATCGGGTTGTCATCGATCCAGTCATACAGTTCCTCAGACCCCTGGGCGAAGGTGAATGTCATCTTGCCCTTGTTGATCTTCTTATTCATGTTTGTCAGCTTGCCGGCCTTGTACAGAGCCAGATAAGCGTCTACGAACATCTCGGTATGGCATCCCAGATCCTTGATGTCGGATTCAGCGATCAGCTTGCCGACATAGTTGGGGAACCCGCCGGTACCGATCTGGACGGTGCTTCCGTCTTCGATCAGGTCTACGATGTTCTCCGCCATCTTCTTCTCAACGTCTGTCGCTTCCTTCGCTGCGATGGTGGGCATCGGTGTGTTGGATCCTTCTACGATACCGTCTACCTGGTTGATATTGATGTAGTTCTGCAGTCCGTGTGTCAGACACAGGTTCTCATTTACCTCTACGATGATCTTCTTGCAGTTCTTGAAAATGCCCCAGTACTCAGCGACTGTAGGTCCGAGGTTGAAGTTTCCGGACTTGTCCATGGGCGCTACCTGCAGGAATGCGATATCGTATTCCGGACGGCATGTCTCATGAAGCTTGGGGTTCTCACGGAACTGTACAGGCAGGAACCAGCAGTTGCCCTGCTTGTTGGCTGCCCTCTCTGACCTGGTCAGATGTGTACTGCAGTAATGGAAGTGCTCTGCCTTGGGATCAGCCTGAAGGATCGGCGGGATGTCCGGATAGCTCCACATGGTAGCTACTACGGTAACATCCTTCAGTTCCTCGGCTCTCTTAGCCAGGGCGTTCTGGATATCTACGACAACGCCGTTCATCAGTCCGATATGAATCTGCATGCCGGATTCAACCTGGCCTGCGGCTTCTTCTGCAGTCATCAGCTTGCTCTTGTATTCTTCCTGAACCTGACCCATCGGTGTAAATAATTTCGGTAAACTCATATCTCACATCTCCTGTCTAATCACTTTTGCTTTATCTTCTAATCTCCAATTACTCACTGAATTTAATCTCTAAGCCCGAAGGCTTAATCCCTAATCTCCAAACAGATCCCTTCTGTTTCTAATCTCTTTTCGTTTCCGGACCTCCCCAGGCCCTGATCTCTTCGTCCTCAATACCCCAAAGACTCTCAATACCCCGAATGTTCGCTCTTTGTAATCTTTTCGTTCTATACCATCTCTATGATGACTGCGGTCCCCATGCCGCCGCCTGCGCACAGAGTAGCAAGTCCGTACTTCTGTCCTCTTCTCTTCAGCTCATACATCAGGGCGATGACCAGGCGGGAACCGGTAGCGCCTACCGGGTGTCCCAGTGAAATGCCGCTGCCGTTGACGTTCAGCTTGTCATCGGGGATCCCCAGTGTCTTCTGGCATGCCAGGCACTGCGCGGCGAAGGCTTCGTTGATCTCAACCAGATCCATATCGTCTATGGTCAGTCCCGCCTTGGCCAGAGCCTTCTGAGAAGAACTGATCGGTCCGATGCCCATGACCTCAGGAGGTACGCCTGTCGTTGCTGTGGACACGATCCTCGCCATGATAGGAACGCCCAGTTCCTTTGCCTTGTCCTCGCTCATCAGGATGACGCCGGATGCCGCATCGTTCATGCCGGATGCATTGCCTGCGGTTACGGTCCCGTCCTGCTTGAATGTGGGCTTCAGCTTAGCCAGCTTCTCATAAGTGGAATCCCTTCTCGGACCCTCATCGGTATCATATGTGGTATCGCCCTTCTTGCCGTGTACGGTTACAGGAACGATCTCATCCTTGAACTTTCCGGCGTCGATGGCTGCGCATGCTCTCTGCTGGGAGCGGAGGGAGTAGCGGTCCATCTGCTCACGGGTCACATTGTACTCCTCTGCAACATTCTCTGCGGTGATGCCCATGGCCGGGCCAACGCCCAGGTTCGTCAGGGAATCCCACATAGAATCATGGAGCTGCATGTCTCCAAACTTGATTCCGTCCCGCGCGCCGAACAGCATGTGAGGCGCGGTACTCATGGAATCTGCTCCGCCTGCCATGATGCAGTCCGCTTCGCCTGCTTTGATCTGGTAATATCCAAACTGGATGGATGACATGGACGAAGTGCAGTTTCTGTGGATGGTGATCCCCGGAACGGTTACCGGCAGTCCCGCCTTGACAGCAGCTACTCTCGCCAGATTATTTTCTTTATACGTTCTCTGATAGTTGCAGCCCCAGATGACATCGTCAATGATCTCCGGATCGATGCCTGCTCTCTTTACGAGATTCTGCATGACCGGAATGGACAGATCCAGCGATGTGATCGTATGGAACATTCCATTGATCTTCCCTATAGGAGTTCTGCAGCCTGCCACGATTACTACATTTCTCATCTTATTTTGCTCTCCTTTCAAGGGTTCTATCTGAACTCTTTCATAAACTCTTTGGCTGCCATAGTATAATGCAACCCGTGTGCCAAATGTAAAAACGCGATAAAGAACGTTGAAAATTCAACACTCTTTATCGCGCTGCGATTTTTTCTGTCATTTCTGAGGCTTCAGAATATGCATTATCGCATTGTCAGAATGCCCCAATTATTCGTTTTTGCATCAAATGCCGTACTTGCGAAGCTTCCTCGATATGGTCGACTGGTTGACGTCCAGCATGCGGGCAATTTTGTCCGTGGTCTTCCAACGCTGCTTGGCTTTGCTGAGGAAGTCCTTCTCGAACCCGTCTACCGCTTCCTTCAGCGTAGGCATTCCTTTTGTCTCCGGCGCCCTGCTCTTCACCCAGGGCAGGTCGCTGCTGTAGATATAGTCCCCGTCCGTCGTGACCACCAGGTTTTCTATGACATTCTTCAGTTCCCGTATATTACCGGACCAGTGGTAATTTTCCAGAGCCTGCACCAGGTCGAAGGTCAGTTTCTTATGCTGTCCGTAAAGGTGATTAAAATTATTGATAAACTTGGTGGCAAGGGGCAGGATCTCATCCTTCCGCTCTCTCAGCGGAGGCACCCGCAGCGAAACAACGTTCAGACGGTAATAGAGATCATCCCGGAAGTGTCCCTCCCTGACCTCCTTCTCTAGATCTCTGTTTGTAGCAGCAACGATGCGGACATTGATAGGAACCTCTGTCTGGCTGCCGATCCGGCGGACGGACCGGTTTTCCAGGACGCGGAGCAGCTTGACCTGCATGGAGAGATCCATCTCGCCGATCTCGTCCAGAAAGATGACGCCGCCCTCCGCTTCCTCGAACAGTCCTTTCTTGCCGCCCTTGATGGCGCCGGTAAAGGACCCTTCCGTATAGCCGAACAGTTCGGATTCCATCAGATTCGGCGGGATGGCGCCGCAGTTTATTACGACGAAGGGCTTATCTCTGCGGTTCTTATCTTCATTATGGATATACCTGGCCACCAGTTCTTTCCCCGTTCCGGACTCTCCTGTGATCAGTACAGTGGTATTATAGGAACTGACCCGGCGGGCTACCTCATAGATATCACGCATCCGGTTGTTGACAACGACGGTATCATTATTGATATTCACCAGTTCCTTGTGGAGACCGATGTTTTTCAGGTAGATCCGTTCCATGGATTCCGCCTCGCTCAGTTTCATCTTCAGGTGGCTGATCTCCGAATTATCACGGGTGTTTACCACGACCCGCTTCAGATTTCCGTCTTCATCAAATATGGGCGTGCCCGTCACGACGATATGATTGCCGTTCTGGGTATCGTGTTCCATAGCCATCGGTTCCAGTTTCCTAATTACCTCCAGAGCGATGGAATCCTTCATCCACACGGGATTGAGGAGCTCCCTCACATTATGTCCCACGATCTCGTCGTGCTGAATCCCTGTATTTCTCGTATAAGAGGAGTTGGCCATGATGCAGTTGCCGTCCTTGTCGGTGACCATGATCCCGTCAAAGGAGGCCTCCAGGATCTCTTCCAGCTCCTTCAGCTGATTTTCTTCTTTTGTCCTATGTGATTCACTCATATATGTCCCCTGTATATTCTCATTAATAAAGTGTATACACCCTATTCACGTGCATAAAAATTCAGTTTTAGGATTGCGCCGGTCAGGGCTTTGTTATATATTGATTATATGTTGCTTTTTGAAGGAGGATGTCAGTTATGTTTGTTGTTATCGGTAAGGTCATATCTATATTTTCACTGATTTTGATCGGCTACATCGCCAATCGAATGGATATCCTTTCCAATTCCGCCATACCGGTGATCACGAATCTCATGATGTACATCACAGCCCCCTGCATGCTGGCGAGTTCCATCTATTCCAAGACACTGTCCCGTGACGTCATGATGGATACCATACAGACCTGGGTCGGTACAGCCATATTCTACGCTGCCGGCGGTCTGGCCGCCTACGTGCTGATCCGCCTGTTCCGGCTGAAGCCGAAGGAGGATCACGGCGCACTCATCGTCGCTGTTGTCGCTACGAACAGCGGGTTCATGGGATTCCCTATAACAAAGGCTGTGTTTGGCAATGATTTCCTCTATCTCATGGCCATGAGCAACGTCATCCTCAACGTGTTTATGATGGGAATCTCGCCCAGCGTCATGAACGTGGGCACCAAGGTGAGAACGAGCCTCCGCCAGTTCCTGAAATCCATATGCAATATTCTCATGCTTTCTATCGCAGTTGGCCTGGTCATGCTGGTTCTCGGCGTCCGCCCGCCCGCCATCATCGATGACATCGTCCAGATGCTGTCCGACGCGACGATCCCCATCTCCATGATTCTCGTGGGCATGCAACTGGGTTCCAGCGACTTCCATCACCTGCTGAACAGGAAGAATGTGACCACCACCGTCATCGCCATGGCGATCATTCCCGTGATCACGTTCCTTGTGGTCAATCCCATGCCCTTCCTCAGTGCCGGCGTCAAGCTGACCCTGGTCTTCATGTCCGTGCTGCCTACAGCAGTCATGGTCGTGCCCATCGCGGAGCAGTACAATAAAAACAGCCTCTGCCTGGCGGAGATCGTCTCCCTGAGCACGCTGGTATCCATCGTAACCATACCTCTGGCTGCGGCATTCCTCATGTCTTACTATCTCTAGTCTGCCGCCGCTTGTATGGCTTCGGGTTGTTTTGGCATGCTCCCGTCTACGACTGCAGATCCCCGGGCATGCTCCCGTCGTCGATCACCAGCTTCCTGCGATACTGCAGCCCGGATATATCCGCGCAGGCACTGGGGCAGCCGCAGATGACAAGCAGCAGGTCATAGAGCGCGTCCGGCGACGCCGTCTCTATATGCTGCTCCCCGTGCTCCCGCAGAAAATTCCTGTAGAATTCTCCCCGGTCATACCGCGGATTGCAGCCGCCGCAGAACTTGACTCCAATATTCATATCTATTCCTCATCTCTCCGATCCGCTCGCATCAGAGGGTTTTCCATCCCTGCTCCCGCCGCCGCGCATCAGCGAACGGGCGAAATCCAGCAGATCATCATCTACGGAATTATCCAGCAGGATATCCTTCACCTCCGGCATTTCCCGGCTGAAAATATCCTTCACCACGTTGTCCAGCGTATCCTCCGCCGCGTAGCACGCCCGGCATGCTCCCGTGAACTTCACGGTCATCACGCCGTCCGCATAATCCTGCAGGACCATGCCCCCCAGGTGCTTCTCCAGCAGCGGATTGACCTTCTCGGCGATGATCTTCTGGATCCTGACCGTCTCTTTTGTCTGTTCCATATAACTTTTACCCCTTTTTCTTTCTGGCAAATGTTCATCTAAACAAACTACTTTCTGTGGAATTATAACCCATTTCTGCATAAAAAACAATGCTTTTGGAATATAATTCCAAAAGCATTGCATAAATTATGCATATTATTTCTATTAATTCACCGGGTACCGGTAAGCTTCCCCACGTATACAACGGACTGCTTCCTCACACATATCCTGCTGTCTACAAATATACAATTATCGCTCTCTTACAACCCCACGTCGTGCAGAATCTATTAATTACCGCTTAACTCTACCAGACGCATCCCCATTCATTAGATTTCTGACCTCATCAGCATTTACCATGTTAAAGTCACCCTCTACACTATGCTTAAGACAGGACGCAGCAACCGCAAATTCTAACCTATCTTGTGGACTATATCCATTCATCTCACCGTAAATCAAGCCCGCCCCAAAACTGTCTCCACCGCCAACTCGATCAACAATCGTCATAGAATACTTATTACTATTATAGACCTCTCCTCCACAATAAAGCATTGCAGACCAATTATTATTGCTGGCTGAAATAGACTCTCTTAGCGTGATTGCCACTTCCTTAAAGCCAAAACGCTCTGATAATTTTTCAGCAACCTCTACGTATCCAAGTTTATCGAGATTTCCCTTATTTACGTCACTATCTGTAGCACGAATTCCAAATACATCTTCTGCATCCTCTTCATTCGCTATACAAACATCCACATAATGGCACAGTCGGGTCATCACCTCCTGCGCCTTATCACGACTCCACAAACGCTTTCTGTAATTTAGATCGCAAGAAATTGTAATTCCCTTTTCCTTAGCGACTTTACATGCTTGCTCACAAATTTGCGCGGCTTTATCTGACAAAGCTGGCGTGATTCCAGTAAAATGAAACCATCCAACATCTTGAAAAATTTTGTTCCAATCAAATTCCTCAGGATCTGCCTCCGCAATTGCAGAGCCCGCACGATCATAAATGACCTTTGAGGGTCTTTGAGATGCACCCTTTTCTAGATAATATATCCCAACACGGTTGCCCCCTCTTACGATACAGGTAGTATCAACTCCATATCTTCTCAGTGCATTTACTCCCGCCTGGCCAATCTCGTGTTCGGGTAGTTTTGTAACATATTTTACATCCATACCATAATTAGCCAGAGAAACTGCAACGTTAGCCTCACCTCCTCCATACGTGGCGCCATAACTATCCGCTTGTAAGAATCTGTAATATCCCTGCGGCGCTAATCTAAGCATAATTTCTCCAAAGGTTACGACTTTATTTCCCATCATGATCACCCGCTTTATCTCTTATTTCTACAGCTTCATGTGCAAGACTTGATATTTCATCAAAACGTCTTTCATTAATTAGAGCTTTTTTTACCATCCAACTACCGCCTACAGAGAAAATCTTATCACTTTTCATATATTCACTAAGATTAGAAGGATTTATGCCACCTGTAGGCATGAATTTCAGCTTGTTATACGGTCCTGCGAGTGCATTAATCATCTTCATGCCCCCCATCGGCTCTGCAGGAAAGAACTTAACAATCTCCAATCCTCTGGCAATAGCTTTCTCTATAGCATAAGTATCCATGCACCCAGGAAATACGGTAACATCACGGCTTATACAATAGTCAACAACCGGCTCATTCAGTCCAGGGGTAACGATGAAACTAGCACCCGCCTCTAGGGCCTTTTCGACTTGTTCTATCGTCATGACAGTGCCCGCTCCTAACACAACATTTGGGAACTCCCTTCCTATAATTCTAATAGAATCCTCCGCAGCATCAGTTCTAAACGTAATTTCTGCACACGGCAAGCCTCCATCAATAAGTGCCTGCATAACAGGGATCGCGTCTTTACTGTCATCTAATGCAATAACCGGCAATATGCGAAGTTTTTCTAAAGCATTAATTATTTCGTTCATTTTGCCTCCTCATAATTAACAGGTAATCCTTTTCAATGCCCGACGGACAGACCCGGGTCCTGAACACATATCTTTATAGAATGATAGAACCAAGTTTGATAGTCCAACATCTTTCAAATCTAATCCAAAAATTGTTCTATCTTCAAGTATCTGCTCCAGTTGACCCACCTCTCCATGCACCAATCCAGTAAGCTCCTCTAAACGAGGATCCGAACTCAAAGGCAAATCGGCGCCCTGATCATCTTTCCCATACAGATACCTAAGCCATAACGCGAATACAAATGGAATAAATTTGAGTTTCGATACGGAGCCCGGCCATTTGCTTTCATATGCTTGTAAAGTCATGCCATAACGCACCGGTATTTTCTGCGAAGTGTCGGTAACTATGCGTTGAGGGGTATCGGGTATATTAGGATTAGGCAGGCGTTCTGTTATTACTTCGTTTAAAAAGTCTTCTGGAGATATTATTCCCGGATCTGTAACCACTTTCATACCCTCTCTAGCTACGCCTTTAATCAAACCGACAATCTGTGAATCCTCCATCTCATCACTGATTTTCTTGTACCCTAAAAGGCAGCCAGCGATAGCCATCGCGGTATGCAGTGGATTTAGGCAAGTCATAACTTTCATTCGTTCAGCCTTACCAACCGTCTCCCTATCAGTAAATGTCACACCTGCCCTTTCCATAGCTGGTCTCCCATTAGGGAAATTATCCTCAACAATTAGATATTCCGCCGATTCCGTGTTAACAAAAGGAGCAATATAAGTATGTTTAGCCGTTTCCAAAATGCCCATATCTTCGAATCCTAAATCCTCTAGATCTCTTTGAATTATTGGCGAAGGCCTAGGGGTGATTTTGTCTATCATAGTCCATGGAAAGGAGACTTTGCCCGATAGAAAAACATAATCATAAAACCCAGCATCTACCTTTCCTTCTGCAATCATTCTTTTACAACAGCTAGCAGCCTTGTTTCTTAACAACTCGCCATTGCGAGAACAATTATCCATACTTACCATAGCAATAGGTGCTCCTCCGCTTTTGTAACGAGCCATCAACAGCAAACATGCAGTATTTACGATGCCATGCTCGTCAGCTGTATATCCCTTCTCAGTAATAGTGAAAGAAATGAGTTGGAGAGAATCCTTCTTAACTGCATCTATCAATAACTTTCCCTGTCCGTCGAGATCTCCAGCAACACAGCTAATGGCAGCACCTATTCCTCCTATCACTCGACGATCAACCGATCCATCGGCATACATAAGAATTCGCAAAGCCAATTTGTCAAAAGGCTGATATATTCGACTAATTACTTCCGAATCATATCCTTCTCCAACAATAATACCACTCTTTTCAAATCCTTGATTCAATAAAGCATCCTGAATGCCTGCAATAAATCCCCGGAAAATGTTACCGCCGCCGAAGTGAATCCAAACTGGATTGGATTCCGTATTCTTCTTCATATTCTCCAATGAATACTCCGGAACAGCAGCACACCCAGACTCTCTGATTAAATTTAAATCACTCAAACATAATTTCAAGCCATCATCTCCTTCAGCCTTTTTCTATGGCTTCCCAGAGCCCATTTATATAAACCGCCCCTAAAGCTCTATCATAAAGACCGTACCCAGCACGCCCTTGTTCGTCCCAAATCATTCTACCATGATCCGGACGAATATATCCGTCAAATCCAGATTCATACAGGGCCTTAACAATTTCAAACATATCAAAACTCCCACAGCTACTTACATGGGCTGATTCAAAAAAGTCATTTTCTCCGTCGATTTTCTTTAGATTTCTTATATGAGCAAATGGTATTCGTCCCCGGCTACAAAACTCCCTCGCTATAGCAGGCAAATCGTTGTCTGCCCGAGATCCCAAGGAGCCGGTGCAAAATGTCAAACAATTACATGGATCATTTACTGTATCCAAAAGTTTCCTAATCCCTTCTGCTGAGTTCACAACGCGAGGTAAGCCGAAAATATCCCAACCCGGATCATCTGGGTGTATAGCCATTTTAATTTCCGCTTCATGGCATGCTGGCATTATCGCTTTAAGAAAATAGATGAGATTATTAAACAAGTCTTGATGACTAACCTCTTTGTATGCTCGAAGTAACGATTTAATCTCTGCCATTCTTTCTGGTTCCCAGCCAGCCATCTCATATCCTTGAGTCCTTTTTTGTATCTCATTAGCGAACTGTTGGGGATCCTTTATCTGATCGACTACGCTTTGTTGATAACGCATTGTTGTAGATCCATCAGGCAAGCAGTAAGCTAGATCAGTTCTAGTCCAATCGAAAACCGGCATGAAATTGTAGCAAATTACTTTGACTCCAATTCTCCCTAGTTTATGAATAGTATTGATGTAATTCTGAATATATTTATCTCTAGTCGACCGACCGAGTTTTATATCCTCATGCACATTAACACTCTCAATAACCTCTAATGATAACCCCGCATCATTTACCTGTTTTTTTAATGACTGAATCTTGTCTTCAGGCCAATCAGCACCAGCCTGCATTTCCATCAGCGATGATACTACACCATTCATTCCAGGTATTTGCTTGATATATCTTAGTGGTATCGAATCCATTTCAGGTCCATACCATCGAAAGGTCATTTTCATATTCCACCTCATTAAACCTTAGCATGCTTTTTCTTCGTTTCCTTGTTTTCAGGCTGCAGATGTCTGCCAAGTCTCTTTTCCACTTTATTCTGCAAGAACGTTAAAAACGTACTAAATATCAGATATACTAACGCAGCTTCACAATATAACAGTATCGGTCTATAAGCAACCGCATTAATCTGTCTAGCTGCCATAAAGATTTCCTGTACTGTTAGAGTAGATGTTAGAGATGTATCCTTTAACAAACTGATAAAGGAATTTCCTAATGCCGGAACCGCGGTTAATGCGGCTTGCGGTATTATCACGTGGATTAGCGTTTGCCACTTCGTCATGCCTAATGATTGCGGAGCTTCATGTTGACCCTTAGGAATACCTATTAATGCTCCTCTGATCACCTCGGAATTATATGCGCCCTGGCTTATTGTCAGCCCCACAATTGCGGATGTAAATGGCGACCATTTAATTCCTATTGTAGGAAATCCATAAAAAATAATAAAAAGCTGCACGAGTAAAGGAGTTCCTCTTATCACCCATACATAGAAAGCACATACTAGTGACAAAGGTTTGAACTTGCTCATTCTTCCTAGTGCCACAAATAATGCCACAACCAAACCTAAGCCATAGGATAAGAGCATCATGGGAATTGAATATAAAATTCCTGCTTTGACCATTGGCCAGAAAGACATAGTAAACAAGGGAAAATTGCCCATAGTTGCGTATTCTACCATATTTTCACCCTCTTTCTACATATAAATTGCGGTGTCATTGATTATTAAAGATCGATAAACTGGTCATTTGCAATCGATCAATTAACCGATGACACCACAATAGTTAATTAGGAACACTCACTGCAATAACATCATTCAATTATTATCTATTTATATAACGTTACATTATCTGCAAAATCTTTGCCGAAATATTTCTTACATAACTTGTAGCAGGTTCCGTCTTTAATCATCTCCTGTGTTATCTCGTCTATCTTATTACACAGAGCTTTGGATCCCTTTGGCAAGAGTGGTGCAGACTGAATCTCATATGCGTGATCAGGTTTATAGATAAGTCTGACTTCAATACCACAATTCGGATTCGCTTTAATATACTGGTTCAAAGCATATACATCGTTGACAGTACAATCTGCATCGCCTCGCTTAATAAGTTTCATACCTTCATCCAGGGAGGCTTCAACTAAATCCGCACCATATTTTCTTGCAATTTTTCCAGAAGATGAACTCAGCGAATTAGCTGATGTCTTTCCCTTAAGATCCTTCCAATCCTTAATAGAATCATTATCCTTAGCTACCGCTAATCCAATAACCTGTTCACCATAAGGCTTACCGACCTCATATATTTTCTTTCTTTCTGGAGTAGGACCGGCTCCGCATATAAGGACATCATACATCCCGTTATCCAAACCAGCCATAGCGGAATCCCAAGAATCCGCAGGCACTTCCTTAACCTTTACGCCTAGTCTCTTTCCTATCTCCTTTGCAACCTCTACTTCAAAACCAACCAATTTTCCGGATTTAGGATCTTTATATACATAAGGAGTCCAATTTCCTTCCGCTGCTACATTTAAGACTCCACGATCCATTACATCTGAAAGAGATGTGTCTTTTGCAGTACTGCTACTCGGTTCACTTTCTGACTTTCCGCACGCTGTAGTCATAAACACAGCGCATGCAACGACCAATAATAGCGCCACTAAACTTTTTTGCTTTCTTTTCATTGTAAATTCCTCCTCTTTAGACTCAAAGATTCAATTTTTTATCTCACGAACCTATGCAATACTCTGAAATTTTTCACATCAGCCGCATATGGATCGGTGAAATACTTTTCATCAGCAACTTCCTGAACTAAATATCCATCATAATTATACTTTGTTAGTGTATCCAATTGCCGCTGTAGAGATGTATTGCCTTCCCCCCATATGTTATGAACATATGGGTTGCCATCTAAAAAATGCATATGTACAACACTTTTTCCAAAGGTTTTAAACCAATCGTCTAGACTTTCACCCGCCGCTCCAGTTGCGATCGTATCGATCATCACCTTCAGATTAGGGTGATTCATTTCTTCATAAAACCCCTTCAATTTCTCCAGATTATTAACGATATTCGTTTCATCATTCCTCAATGTTTCCATTGCACAGATTATCCCTAGACCTTTAGCTTCCTCTAGTAAATAATACAAACCCTCCTGCAATCGCATTTTCATATCATAGTTTGATTCATTCAGGTAACCCCACCCGGAATTTATAACAATTATCTTTGCCCCAAAATCATATGCAGCATGCAGCCCATTTATAAAATAATTGTAACTTTTCTCCAGTAACTCCTTATTTGGAGCTGCATATTGATACTGATATGCCATGCTAGGTGTGGTCACAGATACGATTTGGAGACCGTGATCTCTAAATTTTCTTTTAATTGGACCTGTATCTTCATAACTATTTGCATCGATAAAAAAGTGGGAAGCACCCAGCCAAAACTCGATATTTTTGTATCCTACTCGTTGCTGGCAGTCTAAGAAATAATCAAGGCTGAAACGCTTATAATGCTGGTTCATCGCTACAATCTGTTTTTCATCTATGATCGCCATATTAAATTCCCATTACCTCCTGAAGTGCCGCAATATTTTTCGCGAAAGGTATTTCTGGAGAAGCGAGATAATATTCCCCTGGCAAAGCTGTCGACAGATAACCCATATACATATTTTCTTTTATTTCATTCATCATTTTATTTACAGGCAAGCAACCGTCTCCCCAGATACGATATCCATTGTAATTTCCATCTGCGAAACGGATTAGTCTTACTTTCGTCCCTAATGCATGTACCCAGTCGCTTATGGATTCACCAGCCACATAAACAGCTTCTGTATCAAGGTACGCATCCAAAAATATATTATCGATATACCCTATCATGGCTTTTATATCATTAAGTCCCGTTAATACTGGTGTAGTTTGGTTTCTATCGCTCTCCTTTCCTAGAACAGTCCCTAATAGCAAAACAACATTTTGATTTTTCGCAGTTATAACTAATTGGTTCAGCATCCGCGCTGCATTTGATAATAATCTGTCTTTCTCATAATCGAAGCATGCACCTGATGCATTAATTTGTAACATATCAGCGCCAACCAAGGAAGCAAACTCTATACAGCGTTTATAATACTCAAGGCTCTTCTTCCCCTGCATAGTACTGCTGTCTGCACAAATAGAATATCTATATGCGCAAACGCTAGCCGACTTTACGGTTAATCGTCCACTCCTTCGGTATTCTCGAATACCGCTTATATCAAGACATTCTTTGCTATCAATATATACATGTGGCGCCGCAAGTGCTAAATCGATTTCATTTATACCAACTTTCTCTGTGGAATATACAAAATCAGAAAATGGCAACTTCAAGAACGTACTGTTGCTTGTCAATAAGCGATTTGTTATCATGCTAAATCACCAGGATACCCGTTTGTACATAACTCAAACCAAATGTACTTATAAGCTTCACCTTCTTTGCACCATGATCCATGATGCGTACTATGAGCAGTAAACGTGATATCGCCTTCTCTAATTTCAATTTCTTCTCTCACACCATCTTTTTCTGCAAAATAAGTGAACTTTGATCCTGGGAGTGCAATATACCATTGTTCCAGTTCATTATGAATATGAGACCCAACCTCAGTTGGCCCCTGATCAATTGTCCCGCCCATTGACAACCGCCCAAGATTTCTGTGCTCCAGAAGTGTAAGTTGTTGAACATTTTCAGCGGTATTATGTTCTTTATATAACCATGCCTCTGATAATCTCCTGAAACGCGGTAATGCCATACGTGCATTTCTAAGACAATTAAGATCATAATCATTAATTTCTGATACGGCATGCATAATCATAAGCGGCTTTTTTGATTTAGGGGAACAATGTATTGTGAATTGTTCTTTATCAAATTCCGGTACAAACACAGCCTGCTCATCAATATTGAACACTTCGCGCGGGGTTCTCACATATCCTTCACCGTCCATGAACAGGAAAACTTGATTATGCTCCTCCAACTTGTATAAGTCCGGTGTCCAATCGCATCCTGGTTTTAACGATACCCTCTCTATTTCGCAGTCCTTGCATTCGCCAGTCAGAATTGGTGTTCTTGCTAATCCATTATTATCATATTCAAACACTACATCTTTTAATCTAGATACTTTTACCAATGACATAAATAACCCCCATCAGTCAATTTCACCAGGATATAAGTCCTTTACCATTTCAAACCATATATAATCGAGAGCATCTCCATTCTCCACCTTCGTCCCATGATAGTATCCACAAGGCGTATAACTTATGTCACCTCCCTCAAGAACAACGGACTCATCACCTGCTGTATATTGAATCCTGGAACCGGGTAATACTATGTACCATTGAAGAATATCAGTATGAATATGCTGCCCAACCTCACAAGGCCCTTCTCCTAATACCGCTCCACACGATACTCTCCCGAGATTTCTATGCTCCAAGAGCATTTTTGAAGTAATATTTTCTTTCTTGAATGATTCATAATAACTCCAGCCATCGTCTAATGTCCTGAATCTCGGCAGTCTCATCTTAGAATTCCATAAAGCATGCTTATCATAATCATTCAGTTTTGTCACTATGTGAAGATATTCAAGCGGCGTCTTGCTATCTGTGGAACAAACAATCTCAAAATTCTCAGTATCATAATCTGGTACAAAGATCGCAAATTCATTTTTTACATTGAACCCTTTTCTAGGAGTGACAACATAACCCTTGCCCGTAAGGAACATAAATACTTGTGTGTGTTCCACCGTCGAATAAACATTCGGTTTTATTGATTTGCCTGGTAATAAAGAACACCTTGTAATTGTAGCCTCCTCACACTCCCCGGGTAATGCCTTGACTTCACTGTAACCATCTGTGTATTCAAAGTGCACATCTTTTCTTTTTGAGATCTTAATCAATCCCATTCTCAAACCTCCTCATCATTAAAGCAATAATTTACAATTAATAGATACATCAAAGCATCTTAGAAAGAAACTCTTTCAGACGTTCATTGTGCGGATTATCAAAGAAATTCTCTGGTGTGGTGTTTTCCTGGATTACACCCTCATTAATAAATACAACCCTATCAGCTACCTCTCTTGCAAATGCCATCTCATGAGTAACTACAATCATTGTCTGTCCCGCTTCCGCCAGATTCTTCATTACATCGAGAACCTCACCAACCATTTCAGGATCTAATGCTGATGTTGGTTCATCAAACAGAATCAGTTCTGGTTCCATACATAACGTTCTTGCGATGGATACACGCTGTTGTTGTCCTCCAGATAGATTTGCTGGATAAGAATCTTTCTTATCCAATAATTTTACTTTTTCCAAATACTGTAGGCCCTTTTCTGTTGCCTTATCTTTTGACATTTTTTGAACCAACATTGGTGCCATAGTCAAATTATCTATCACAGTCTTATGTGGAAAAAGATTAAACTGCTGAAATACCATGCCAACCGGTTTTAATGCTGATGCCCTTTCTTTTTTATTCATGGTCATCAAATCTTTTCCTTTTAAGACAATCTTTCCACTGTCCGGAATTTCAAGGAAGATAAGGCTTCGGATAAATGTACTCTTGCCGCAACCCGATGGGCCTATGATAGCAATAACTTCTCCTTTCTTAACATCAAGATCGATACCCTTTAATACCTGATTATTTCCAAAACTTTTCTTCAACTCTCTAACACTTAGGAAAATATCATTTTCTTCATGATCCAACGGTTGCACCCCCTTCAAATCCAAAATATTTTTTTGCATTACTATACGAAATTCCTACGACTATCTCTTTCAAACTCTCTTCGTCGTAAGGATATGATCCATCCTCAACCCATTTTCCAACACGATTGCACAAGAGTCTTCTAAAATAATCATGTCGCGTGTAAGATAAAAAACTTCGCGAATCAGTGAGCATTCCAATAAACTCACCTAAAACGCCCCTAGCCGCTAGTGAATCAAGCATATGCTCAATTCCAACTTTATTATCGTTAAACCACCATGCAGATCCGTGCTGCATCAATGTACCTGTTGTACCATTTTGAAATGCCCCAATAATACTATCAATAAGAGCATCGTCCGCCGGGTTCAGAGAATACAGAATTATCCTAGGCAATTTGCTCGTTTGTTCAATTTGATCAAGGAGAGCCGTCAGTTTTCTTCCGTTATTTTCATCCAATATCACATCATATCCTGTATCAGGTCCTAGTTTACGATACATGCGAGTGTTGACATTCCTCTCACATCCATAATGAATCTGCATCGCCCAATCAAATTCATTGTAGCTTTCTGCTAAAGAAATCAGTAACTGTGTTTTATACGCTTCAGCTTCCTCTCCGTTCACAGGCTGTCCGCGTAACCTTTTCTTAAATATCGTATTAACTTCCTCATTTGAAATTTTTCGAAATGGAACCGTATCAATACCGTGGTCCGCTATGCATGTGCCATTTGAATTAAAGAAACGCATTCTTTCCTGCAATGCATGAATAAAATCATTATAACTATTAATTTCTTTTCCACTGACACCTTCCAATTCCTTAACAGCATCTGAGAATTGATTATTCTCGATATTCAAAAAACGGTCAGGCCTCCAAGTTGGTATAACCCGCGTATGAAAGTCGCGATCTTGTTCTATTTCTCTGTGCCATCTCAAATCATCGCAAGGATCGTCAGTAGTACAGATGAGCTCCACATCCGAGTCACGAATAATTTTTCTGGCAGACAAGTGTTCATCTCTAATAATCGCGTTACATTTATGCCATATACTATCTGCTGTTCTTGGATTAAGAGGTTCTTTAACTCCAAAGTACTTTTCAAGCTCCATATGACTCCAAATATACACCGGATTTCCGATAGCCATCTCCAATGCCTCAGCATATTTTAAAAACTTTTCGTAATCCGTGGCATTACCCGTAATATATCGTTCATCAACCCCACAAGCTCGCATAATCCTCCATTTATAATGGTCATGATACAACCAAACCTGAGTAATATTCTCAAATTCCGTGTCTTCGCAAATCTCTCTTGGACTTACGTGACAATGGTAGTCAATAATCGGTAAATTCTCACAATATCTATGATATAAGTATTTAGCTGTTTTATTACCGAGCATGTAATCATTATTATTAAACATTTCGTCTCCATTTTGTAAGTGCTTACATTTAATTATTTATAATATTACAATTATTATCACGCTATGTCAACTAATTAACTCATCTTTGTCTGATTAATTCGATATTTTTTGTAAACGTTTACATATAGATTTCGTTTTAGCAAGTTATAAAGTTACACCCGTTTTCCATATAGCTATGTCTGCATATTCGTTACGCTCTGCCAGTGTCCTTCTTCCTGAGGCGACTTCAAGAATCAATGAATAGAGTTCATCGCCAGAAGCATCCAAGGAATCCCTATATTTTTCTTTATCTAACTTAATTAGTGACCCTGCATCATAATCTATCCAATTGCCTCTTCTATTTTTTAAATCAGTGTTGCTGCTTATTTTTATGGTTGGTACCGGACCTCCAAAAGGAGTCCCTCTGCCTGTAGAGAAGCATATGATCTGCGCACCACTTGCTGCAAGAGCTGTTGTTGACACCAGATCATTCCCTGGAGCACTGAGTATGTTGAGACCGCTCTTACTTATTCTCTGTCCATAGTCTAATACATCAACTATGCTAGAAGTTCCTCCTTTTTTAATGCACCCCAGCGACTTCTCCTCCAAAGTCGTTATCCCCCCTTCTTTATTTCCCGGGGAAGGATTTTCGTATGGCTTCTCCCCATGCGAGATATAGTACTGTTTAAATTCGTACAGCGTCTTCATAACTTTATCAAATGTTTCTCTTAAATCGCACCGTTTTAACAAGATTTCTTCCGCACCGAACATCTCTGGAATCTCAGTCAAAATCGCCCTACCACCTGTAGAGACATGCTTATCCGTGCAAACTCCAATAAGAGGATTCGCTGTCAAACCCGAGTATCCATCTGATCCCCCGCATTTCAACCCTATCGTAAGTTCATTTACAGGTATTAGGCTCCTTGTGCAAGAATCGGCTTGAATCGCCAATTCTCTCACATAACCTAATCCCTCTTCCAATTCATCTACACAATCCTGAAGTTTTATAAAGCGCACCTTATATAAATACTCCGCGGGTATTTGTTCTTTTATTTTCTCGATACCGCTATTTTCACATCCTAAACCGACAATCAATGCACCGCCAACATTCGGATGTATCGCCAAATCCCCTAATATTTTTTCAGTACGGTCGCGATCATCGCTTAATTGCGAACAGCCATATGAGTGCTTAAAGCAACGGATTGCATCAATATTCTTTTTAGGCAATATTTTCCTAACAGCGAGGCTGGCAATCTTCTCCGCAACTCCAGAAACGCATCCCACAGTCGGTAAAATCCAGATTTCATTTCTAGTCCCAGCTAATCCAACCCGTCGTGAATAGCCAGAGAAATATTGTGTATTTTCCTTTTTTATCAATGGATTCCGTTCTTTTTTGTAATCGAAGGTTTCTTTTCCATCTATGGTAGATTTTAAATTATGGACATGTACATGATCACCTTTTACAATCTGCTTAGTCGCAACACCTATGCTATGACCATATTTAATAACATTTTCACCCTCAGCTATATCTCGCAGTGCAATCTTGTGACCATTAGGTATATGGGTCTCACCATTTGGAGCACAAACAACTATTGCAACGTTATCTTTTTCGTTAATCTTAATGTACTTCATTTTTTTCCAGCAAGACTTCTAACGCCTGTTTCATTCCTTTCTTTTCAATCAATTCACCATATAATTTCGTTAGTTCAATAAATTCTTTTTCCAGAGCATCATCGCTTATCGGATCAACTTTTACCCATTTACTATTCCCTGGCTCGTCTAGATTCCTTAGCATGGACGCAAAACCAAATGCCGCATACTCCGGGACTCTTCCAAACTGCTGATGATATTTAATTACTCGAGGCCAACATCTGATTTTCCACTTCAACAGACTATTCTTTGCAATTTCACTTAGTTTATGATCAATGTATGGATTTGAAAAACGTTCTATCGTTTCCATCGCAAATTGCGTAGTCTCAGACTCATCTAATGACAAGAAAGGTATTACTTCCGTATACATATATCTCAAGATATATTTCTTCACTTCATTATCTTCAATTGCCTCTCTAACAAGCGAGTACCCCAATTGAATACCGACATGCGCAATCAATATGTGAGAAGCATTTAATATACCAACCTTTCTTTCCGTATATGCTTGCAATTCGTCCGTAAACACTACCGGTAAATTTAAGCAATCCCAAGGAAAAAGTCCTTTCAGCCGTTTATCATTATCCTTTATTGCCCATAATGAAAACGGTTCAGCAACATCCAAAAAACGATCCTGATACCCCATTTTATCAAAATACTGTTCCGGATTATCCGGATACCCAACGACAATTCTATCCACCAATGAGCTGCAAAACGAACACGCATCCAACCATTTTAAATAATCAGGAGGAAGATTCCAGTCCGCACAATACTTTTTCACTATTTTCTTTAAAAGTTCAGCATTGTTGTCAATTAATTCGCTTGCCAATATTATCGGCGCCTTGTTTGGATCTCCTTCAAACGTGCAAAATCGATGATAGAGGAAAGCTGTAAGCTTGGCTGGATAACTTTTTTGCGGCATATCATTCATTCTATCTTCCGGATCATATCGTATTCCGTTTTCAGTGGTATTCGAAAGAATTAATTCTAAATCCGGATCCTCTGATTCATGTATATAACGATCATATTCTCGAACAGGATCCAATAAGTTCTCTATGCAATTAACCACACGAAATTCTTCAACATATTTTCCATTCCGCAAGCCTTGTATACATACTGTATATCGGCATTCTTGTTCCCGGAACTCTTTAACAACACCCTCTGATTTTCGACCACGAGGAGAAATCATAACAACTTTAAGTGTGTCATTCACAGATTGGCTGACTTCCTCAAAAAATACATCCGCAAAAGCCCTCAGAAAACGTCCTTCACCAAACTGAACTATTTTGATCACTTTACTCATAAATCCCTCCAATTATGTAACCGCTTACATTTTCACTATAATCTTTAGCGCTTTTAAAGTCAATGATTTTCGCAAATTTTCTCTCGCAAATGTAATCAAAATCTAACATTAAGCATTGTCGATGTACATTATTGCAACCTAATTGTAAGCTTTTACATCAGCTATTATTTATACACTATGCATATTCCTGACTATTCTTTGGCATTTTCGCATATGCGTGTATGACTTCAATAATTCAGTAATTCCTTTTTGAATAATCTAGTCATCTAAAGACGTTATAACTTGCGGTTTCGAGCTGGCTGCAGTAAAATTAAGCATACAAAAGATCCTTTAGAGGTAAATAACATGGGCGATAATAAGAAACAAACAACAATATATGACATATCTAAGCTAGCTGGTGTTTCCATCGCAACGGTATCAAGAGTATTAAATGGCAGTTCAAAGGTTAGCCCCGATACCAGGGACCGTGTTCTGCGAATAATTTCTGAAAGCAACTACGAACCAAATGTATTCGCAAGAGGACTTGGGCTGGGATCTATGAAAACAATCGGAATCCTTTGCGCCGATGTGTCTGATATTTATCTTGCAGCATCAGTTTCTTTTCTTGAAAGAGAATTAAGAAAAAACAATTTTGATACAGTCCTTCACTGTACTGGTTATAACTACGAGCAGCAAGTTAAAAGTATACGCGCTATGGAAGCCCGTAAGGTTGCAGCTGTAATTATGGTTGGCTCACACTATATAGAGAGCAGTAATAAAAAAAATGAATACATCCGTGAAACAGCTCGAAGGATTCCTGTCATGCTTCAAAACGGATACCTTGATGACGATAATATATATGGCGTATTATCTGAAGATGAGAATGCATTTTATGACGCTACTTCTCTTCTACTTTCAAGTGGACGGAAACGTATTATGTTCCTGTACAGAGAGCGTACTTACTCTGAAACACATAAGTATAATGGTTTTGTGCGTGCTCTAAACGACTCGGGCGTCTCTATCGAAAACGCATTGTTTGTACGCTCAAGAAACACAATCCGCTATGTAAAAGACGATATCAAACCATTCTTCGAAGATAGCAGCGCACAGCCTGATGCCATTTTAGCGTGTGATGACGAACTTGCAATCGGAGCCTTGAAATGTCTCCAGGAACTTAAAATTCAAATACCCGAGCAAGTCTCGCTAATCGGTTGCAATAACTCTGTCCTTTCTATTAGTTGCGAACCAGAGCTCACTACTATCGACAATATGTGCGAAATACTTTGCATTGACATAGTAAATGCGCTTATGCAGATTTTAGATGGCCAGAAGGCTCCAGGAAAAACCATGGTATCATGTAAGCTCGTAGAACGCGGCACAACAGACTTCAGAAAGCCCTGATTTAACAGTACCTAATTTCTAGGCCAGAATCAACGATAGTAATAGCACTCATTTCTGTCTGTGCATGAGAAGCTCATGATCATCCAGTAATTCATTTTAATATGACTGCGCTCCTTGGGATTAGGCTCCTGATTTACCTTGGTTTATTTTTGTTTGTTGACGTAGCACTACACTCCTAATCATCTGAACTGTTCATATACGTGAATTCACATAACAAGAAACACACATGTTTGTGGAAGATACTGCCTAAACTTTCTTAAATAGTTCCATTGATAACCTGAAGTCCCGTCAAATTATACCTAGGTTGGGACATCAATGTTCATCAGCTCATATATTTTACGCTGTTTTGCAGTGATCTCAGAAAGGTGATATTCTTTTCCCGGCTGCTGATAATACTCGATTACATCGAGTTCATCGAGCAGTGACTGCATCGTGTAGTTCTTGAACAAATTGTTATCATCCATCTGCTTCTTGATGTATGAAAGCAGTTCTAAGGCAACGAACTGCACAAACAGCTTGCCTTCGAAGTTCTCTTCGGAAGCAACTGACATGCGTCGCATACTCAGGCGTTCCTTGAGATTTCCAAATGACTTTTCGATGAGGTCCTTTGCCCGATAGATTCGCAACGCATCCACAGGGTCTTTGACTCCGTTGGAAATCAACGCGAAGTAACCGTAGTTGCGCTCCGCTTTCCGGATCGCATCTTCCTTGTAGGAAATCTTAAGACCGCGCACTGGTGTCTCGTGAAGCTCAAAATATTTGGCATAGTCCTTTTCATGCTCTGGCTTACGTTTGCCGCTGCGCAGCTCTTCCTCGTATTGATCGAGCAGATGATTAAAGCGGTCCTTGTCATCGGCTGCCTTCTGATCGTTGTAATAGATATGGACATAGATGCGTCGTTTCGCTTCTACGACCGTACCCAGACGCGGCTTTTCTTCGGTGTAATCCCATTCATCAGTAAAGCTGCGCACATACAGATGAAGCTCAGAATTGTAGTTTGCCCTTGTTACGAAGTCATCCCGGATCTGATCCAGATGACTGCTGATCAGCTTCAATGAAAGTCTTGCGCCGATCAGGAACTTATGATGATGTTTGTACAGACCGTTGATGTTCTTCTCGCTGTAAAACCCCCGGTCCATGACCAGACAGAGCTTGACAAGATCGAGGAAATCAACATCCTTGATGAGGTTCTCAACCGTTGTGACATCGGTGATATTTCCCGGAAGCTTGCGATAATACACCGGAAGTCTGGAATCTTCTCCATAAAGCAGCGCCAGATTGATCTGCGGAAGGTGGTCGCCTTCCTTGTTCCTGCCGTATTTCGCCTGCTTGATCAGTGTGGAATACGAAGAGATCGAGGTCGTGTCAAAGGCCAGGTATTCCTTCTCGCAGCGCCGGGCAGCCTGCCTGCGGAAGTAATCCATTTTCTGTTCCTCGAGGATCGCGCCAAAGAGATCGCTGCTCCGTTGTGAAGGGATATCTGTACCGCAGGGATGCCAATGAGTATGGCTCCATTTATGGAAGCGGTACATCGGCTGGCCTTCCTCAAGCACAAGATAAAATGCCATGGAAAGCAGTTCCTTATGGAAAACCGGAAAACAGGATTTCAAATCAGCGGAGATTCCGGTTCTGTCAGCGATCTCTGACAGGAGATAGGTCGCTCCGTAAAAAGTACGAAGGCATTCTTCCGCAGGTACCGGGCCTCGTTTCCCTGGTTTCTGCTCAGCAGCCGCCTGAAGCATACGGAAAGTCTTGTTTGGCAGAAATTTGTCGCCGTCAAGTTTCCCGATATATTGGCGTTTATGACCCGCTTGTTTCTTTTCGGCATTCCAGAACGGTCTGTCGATGTAAACATAGCCATTCTGGCAACGGATTTTCTCCGTGATCCAGGGTGCGTCAATTTTGACTTTCATAGCTGTCCTCCTTGGTATAATTATACCATGTATTGAACTGAAAATCAAGTGATTTGAAGCTAAAACTATGATTACTATTCGCTCAAAACCATCTAATTGCAACAGTTACAGGGCATATGGTTCTTAGCCTATACCAACACCTTGGTATAAACTAACGGGAGGGCAGATTGATAAATGATTTCCCTAATAGAAGATACCCGTAGATAAAATTACTATCTGACCAGATACCCGCCGTCTACCGGAATGACTGCCCCATTGATATAATCCGACGCATGAGAAGCAAGGAAAATCACCGCGCCTTTCATATCGTCTCCGGTTCCCCAGCGATGAGTCGGGATCCGGTCTGTAATAGTCTGGTACCGCGGATTCTCCGGATCCATCAGCGCTGTGTTCAGTTCCGTTGCCATGTATCCCGGGGCCAGGGCATTCACGTTGATTCCCCTGCCGGCCAGCTCATTGCAGAATGCCTTGGTCATCTGAGCCATGCCGCCCTTAGAGGCTGCATAGGCAGGCACAGTATATCCGCCGAAGAAACTGAGCATGGACGCTATATTGATGATCTTACCATATGGCTTATCTTTTGCCAGATATGTTTTTGCTGCCATCTGGCTGAGCCGAAATGCCGCCGTCAGGTTCACCTGCAGAATATCCTCCCAGTCATTAAGCGGGAATTCTTCTGCAGGATGGCGCCGCTGGATCCCGGCGCAGTTTACCAGCACATCAAGACCGCCGAGAATATCAGTCGCCTGTTTATAAGCCCAGACGCGTTCCTCTTCCTTTCTCAGATCCACCCGGATCCCTGTACAGTCATAGCCGCAGCCGCGGAATTCCCGCTCTGCATCCGCCACTTTGTCCGAGCTTCCGAATATCACAACATGGCAGCCCGCTTCCAGGAATCCCTCTGCCATGCCTTTGCCCAGTCCCCGGCTTCCGCCGGTCACGATCACTCTGCTGCCGCTGATGTCAAACAGATCCATAATTACAGTCCTCCTCAATTGCATTTAATAACAACTTTCATTGCCTTCTCCGCCGGATCTGCAATGATGTCGAATACCCGTTCACTTTCCTCAAGGGGTACCGCATGAGTGATCACTTTGTCCAGCTCATGCTTCAGCTTTTGCGTATACCTGACGGTCTGCCCGAACTCCTCTTTCGTATACACCCGGGTAGCCGTCATGTTCAGCTCCCGAAAATGCATATCGCCCAGAACAACCTGTCTCGGTTCCTTATGCACACCCACAAGTGTTATCATGCCGTCAGCGCATACAGGATATGTCATTTCAGCTGCTCCGGCTGCTGCTCCGGAACATTCATAGACGACGTTCGCACCGTCTCCACTCGTTGCTTCCATTACATAATCCGCCAGGCTCTGCTCCCTGCTGTTTACTGTTTCAAATCCAAGTTCCCGGCACAGGTCAAGTCGGGGCTGCGATATGTCCGAGATAATAACTCTGGATGCCCCGGAGTCCTTTAACACAATGCCAACCAGAAGACCGATCGGACCAGCACCGATGACCGCGCAGGTATCCAGGGGGCGAAAACCAGAACGGTGAACACTGTGGACAGCTACGGCAAGAGGCTCGATGATGCTGCAGATTCGGTCATCTACATTATCGGGCAGAAGAAACAATACATCGCTGCTGCAGTTCACGTACTGAGCCATTCCTCCGTCCAGATCTATTCCGATCAGTTTCAGCGAATTACAGATATGGCTGCGTCCCGTGCGGCAGGGGAGGCACTTCCCGCAGGAAATCAGCGGGAAGGCTGCCACCCGGTCGCCTGGTTTGAATCCGCCGGTTTCTCCCATTGTTTCCTCAATCACACCGACGAATTCGTGACCCATAATTAGAGGAGCTTTCGCTCTTGGATGCTTTCCAGAATATATGCCGATATCCGAACCGCAGACGCCGCAGTAACTTACCTTTATTCTTGCTTGTCCGGGCAGCAGGGTCGCCTGCGGCACATCGCAGACTTCCGCCTTTTCCGGTCCTTTATATACAAGTGCTTTCATTACCTGTTCTCTCCAAAATCCAGCCGGTCAGGGCTTTGTTAAAAAGAAGGGGCCAGCTTCCGCTGACCCCACACTTACTAATTGATCATTATTTACTTTTATCTTATGCCTCATAGACTAAATCAGATTCGGCAGCCAGGTTACTACAGCCGGGCAGTATGTCGTAATGATCAGGACTATGATGCATGCTCCGAAGAACGGCCACATATCGTGCAGTACGTCTGTCATGTCCAGTCTTGCAACACGGCATCCGACGAAGATGTTTGCTGCAAACGGCGGTGTGATCATTCCGATTTCCAGGTTCAGAAGCATGATGCCTGCGAAATGGATCGTATCGACTCCATAGGACTGTGCTACCGGGATCAGGATCGGTCCGAACAGCAGGATACTGCTGTTTGTTTCCATGAACATTCCGACGACGATGAGTACCAGGTTGATGATCAGCAGGAAGATATATTTATTATCTGTCAGGCTGAACATGGCCTGTGTCAGCATGTCCGGGATTCTGGTGTAAGTGATCATGGTTCCTGCTACTGTCGCGAATACATTCAGCATAGCGATAGTAGAAGAAGTGATGGCGCTGTTTGTAACCATCGGGTAGAACTTCGCTTCCATATGGAAGGGTTTGCCCTTTGCTTTTCCGATCGCCGGCTGGATGACCCATCCTACGAGAAGTCCATAGGCTACAGCTACGGCTCCTGCTTCTGTCGGTGTGAATACGCCTCCGTAGATTCCTACGAAGATAATCAGCGGCATCATCAGAGCTACCAGAGATTCTATAAATGTCTTACCAATGTTGCCGAAGTAAATCCCTGCCTTAAAGGGCTCCGGATCTTTAGGCTGTCCCTTGCCGTTTCTGTAGAAGTTGATGATGCAGTAAAGGACTACCAGGATCAGCGCCGGACCTACGGTACACAGCCAGACCTTCATGATGTTCTCGCCTGCCATCATAGCGTAAAGAATGCCCGGGATGCTGGGCGGGATCAGGATCCCCAGAAAACCGCAGACACTGATGAGCGCTGTGGCATATCTCTTATCATAACCGGCTTTGACAAGCTCTGGAAGCATCATGCCCCCGATACCTGTGATGGTCGCCATGGAAGAACCGGTGATCGCTCCGAACAGGGCACAGGTGATAACGGTTACAGCACCTTCTGCGGCACGTGCTTTGCCGACCAGTGATTTAGCGAATTTCATGATAGCTGCAGAAATACCTGCTGCAGACATCAGGTCTCCGGCGAAGATGAATGCCGGAATAGCAAGGAATGTAAATACGTTGATGGAACGGAACATGGATGTCGGAATGGCAGCCGTGGAACCGCCGGCGTAGATCATGGTCACGATCGCGCCGATACCCATCGCAAACGGCACTGGCACCTTGCAGAATGCCAGAAGCAGGAATACGACCAAGAATATTACGAGATAGATCATGCTGCAGCTCCTTTCTTATGAGAATAACCCGCGATGTCAAACAGAGCCAGCAGCGCATTCAGTATGTACTGAATTGCAATGATGATACATGATACGGTCATAGGCGCGCACATGAGCCACATGGGCCACTGATTACTGGTGGTGAACTGACCCGATAACTTTAGTGACTGGTTATACTCCAAGAGCCATTTCGAAATAAAGATAAAGAATATCGTTACTACGACGGCTGCAAACAGATCAAAACAGCGGATAACAAGCTGTTTCTTATTTTCGTCCTGAATTTTGCTCAGCAGCGCCGGAAGAATGTTGATCGAAATGTGACTGTTCTCCTCTGCTGCGATACATGCTCCGAAGAAGCTGACCCATACATATACGTAACGTACGAGCTCATCTGCCCATGCCAGGGGCAGGTTGAACACATAACGGCAGAACACCTGGATCAGGAGCAGTGCCAGCATGATCAGAAAGACGACGAATGTGATCGCTCTTTCGATACTGCCTAACGTGTGGCTGATTTTACCAATCGTGTTTCCCATATAAACCTCACTCCCCCCTCAAAATAATGCATAATTCCAATAGTTGATGAATCCCTCTGATAATTTGTTTAATTTACTGATTCGTTTCCCTTTAACTGATGAATTGATGATGATATTTGCACATAGATAGAAATAACGAATTGAACTTACATATTTCTGGAAAAGGAAGCCGGCATGGGAACCACACCGGCTTCCTCCTCATCTAGTTTATTATCGGTTTGTTACAACCCATAACTAATCAAGGTTTGCGTCCTTCAGCATCTTGGCAACGGCATCCTGGTCAAATGTCTTAGTAACCTTCTTGTCCTGCCATACCTTGTATGCTGCCTTCTGCATATCCTTCTTCAGCTGCGGAGTCGCCTCGATAACCTTGCATCCATCCTTTTCAGTCATTTCCTTTTCAGCAGTCTTTACGTCTTTTCTCAGGTCTGTCTTAACCTGCTCGCAGTATGTGGTAGCAGCATCCTGAACGATCTTCTGCTGGTCCTCAGACAGGCTGTCCCAGCACTTGGTGCTCATAACGACAACAGCCGGTGCGAAGGAGTGGTTTGTCTTGGTGAAATACTTGTTGAACTGGGAGAATCCAAATCCATAGTAGCTGAGGATCGGACCGTTGTCCTGGCCGTCGATGGTCTTCTGCTGCAGAGCAGATGCTACTTCTGTAATTCCCATTGCTGTCGGTGTAGCGCCCAGGTTCTTGAAGAACTCGAGGAACATCGGAGCTTCAGGAACTCTCAGCTTCATGCCCTTCATGTCAGCAGCGCTCTTGATCGGTCTCTTGGAGTCGGAGATCCAACGGAAGTCGCAGTCTGTGATGCCCAGCCAGTGATAGCCGGCTTCTTCCGCGTTCTTCTTGATGTTTTCGCCAACCCAGCCTGTTCCTGTTCCGTCTTCGCCGTAGATCAGCTTGTCCGCTGTCTCATAGGAATCGATGAAGTAGGGCAGGTTTACATAGTCAATCTTCGGTACCATAGTATCGAATCCTACGGTAGAACCGATGTACATGTCGATGGTGCCGTTCTGTACGCCTTCTGCGTAGTCTTTATCAGAACCGTTGACACCGCCGAACTCCAGTGCTACGGAGATGGATCCATCGGAATCCTTCTCAACTGTTTCCTTAAACTTCTTAGCATCTTTATACCATGCGTGGTTTGTTGCGGTGGTTGCTCCGAAGTGGATCGTTACCTTGCTTCCGCTGTTTCCTGATGCACTACCGCCGCTGCTGCTGCTTCCGCCGCAGCCGGTCAGCACTACGCTCATGGTGAGGACCATGATAGCCGACAATACAACTACTAATGCTTTCTTCATAATTAACTACCTTTCTTACCTCTGCATGAACTCCAACTGATAAAGTCTTTAATAAAGCTACCAATAATAAACCCACTTAAAGTTAATGCAAGTGATGTGCCAATGTTCAAAATTTCAGAACCCATGGTTAAATGCTGTAAAATTCAACCGTTTCAGGATGGTCGACCGTTTATATATTCCGAAAATTTTAAGTATTCCGATGCAATATTGCCTTGCCTGATGCACATTTGCATCTTTATACATTTTTATGCACCTTCATGGCGCTGCATTTTCAGGAAGCGGATCTGGTTTCCCTTCATGACTTCGAAATAATATTCCACAGTTTTCCGCACGCTGGACGGGTTCCCGCTTTCCTGAAGCTGAAATACCACTTTGCATTTCCCCAGTTCCTTTCCTGTCAGTTCGAAGGAGTCTTTTCCGTCTTTACCCTTAACGGGGCTGACCTCTATACGTTCCTGCTGAACGCTGACACATTGCCAGGCAGCGCCCTTCTCCGACTTCAGATTTACCGGATACGATCCGTCGGAATCCCAGCTGTGCAGACAGAACATGGCACCGAGCACGATGATCACTACCGTGCCGATCACCTTCCAGTTGAACATCATCCGGGAAGCCCGGGCGCCCTCGTCTTCCTCCGGCTGCGCCGCGTTCTCCATCAGTTCTTCTGCATCTGTTTCAGTCTCTTCCGTTTGAATATCCATCCGTTCTTTATCATCTTTATCCATCCCATTCCTCCTCTCAAATGCCGCCGAATGCCGTTGAATCCGCCGGGATACACCGTCTGCTCTATGACGCTACAGCGTTACACCGTCTTTCAGCGCGCCCATCTGGAAATATCCGTTTTTTTCATTGCAGGTTTGTGCACCGTCAAGACACGCCATGACCTGGTCGTAGAGTTCCTGGTCCAGCCTGGCCTTTGTATCCTCAGAAGCACCCAGAAAACGCCCCGCGTCATAGTCGATCCACCCCGGCTTCCGCTCCGCCAGTGCGCTGTTGGATGACAGGCGGAATGTAGGCCCTGCAAATCCACATGGCGTTCCCCGGCCGGTAGTAAACAGGGTGAGCACCGCACCTGCCGCGATCTGCCCGCTGACGCCTGCCAGGTCGTTCCCCGGACCGCTGACCAGCACGTACCCTCTGGTATCCACCGCCTCACCGTAATCATAGACGCCCATGACTGCGCAGTGACCGCCCTTCTGAATGCAGCCCAGAGACTTCTCCTCCAATGTGGTCAGGCCGCCGGCCTTATTGCCCTGGGTGGGATTATCCGCCGCCTTCTCGCCATAGCGGTCGAAATACGTGTTATATTCTCGGATCATCCAGACGATTTTCTGAAATGTCTCTTCGTCCTTCGCCCGGTTCATCAGGATGTGCTCCGCCCCCATCATCTCCGGCACCTCGGTCATATTGACCGTAGCTCCTTCTGACACGAGCCGATCGCAGAGCGTGCCCAGCATGGTGTTTGCCGTAATGCCGGAGTAGCCGTCGGAGCCCCCGCAGTTCACAGCGATATGGAGCTTGCTGAAGGGCTGAGGCTGCCGCCTGTCCTTATCGATCTCCTTCATCAGCAGATCGATCTTCTCCATGGCTTCGCCGATTTCATCAGGGCTCTCCTGCAGAGTGATCACCTGGATCCGGGCTGGGTCCAGATCCGTCATATACTGAGTAAGTTCTGAGGGTATGGCCATCTCACATCCCAGGCTGACCAGCAGTACGCCGCCGAAGTTCGCGGAACGGGCGATGTTCGCGATGATCTTCTCCGTTGTCACAAGATCCTCGCCGGTCTGGCTGCAGCCGAATTCCTGATCCAGCGCCACGAATCCGTCGAAATGATCATTCGGCTCATACTTCTTCCGCGCCTCCGACGCGATGCGGGCAAGGGGGCCGTTTGCGCAGAACACAGTAGAAATGACAGCCACATAATTACGGATACCGCATGTCCCGTTGCTCCGCTCGTATCCCATGAACGTCCGGTCCGACTCGCCGGGGTACACAGCGTCCTCCACCGGTTCGTAGCAATATTCCCTTTCCTTTCCCAGCGTGGTCACTTCATTATGGCTGTGGACCCACTCGCCTCTGCGGATCGGACGGGACGCGTTGCCGATGATATTGTCGTATTTGCGGATCCCCTCGCCTTCCGCGAAATCCTTCAGCGCGATCTTGTGAGCCTGGGGAATATTGTCCAGCACCTCGATCTCCTGCCCGTCGATGGTTACGCGATCGCCCTTTTTCAGTTCCTCCACCGCCAGTGCCACCGTGTCCCGGGGATATAACTTCATTACTTTCATAATAACTATCCTCTCCTGCAGACTTCTTGTAATTTTCTGTCTTTTATCCACATAGGTGTATTTTCATTCAATTATTATTTCATATACGCGCCCTCGATAGCGGAAGCGGCCCGCTCCGTGTAGCGGCGGAATATGCCTCTGCGTCCCCTGTGCTCTTTTGGGACAAAGCCCTGGCTCCGCTCTTTCAGCACCCGCGCTGCCTCCTCCGGCGAGCAGTACTCGCCCTGGATACCCACGACATTGATCGATCGGTTCGGGATATCCAGTTCGATCAGATCCCCGTCTTCCACGAAGGCTATGGGACCGCCTGCCTGAGCTTCCGGTGAGATATGGCCGACACAGGGGCCTCTCGTAGCGCCGGAAAACCTGCCGTCCGTCAGCAGCACCGTAGAAGAACTGAGCTTCTCATCGTTCATGATCGCTTCTGTCGTCATGAACATCTCCGGCATCCCGGAGCCCCGGGGTCCTTCATATCGGATGATCAGCACCGAACCGGGCTCGATGGTCTGGTCCACCACCGCCTTGTTGCAGGCTTCCTCGCTGTCGAACACCCGCGCCGGTCCTGTATGCTGCTGCATATCCTCCGCCACCGCAGAATATTTGACCACAGACCCTTCCGGAGCGATATTGCCCTTCAGCACGGCGACAGAGCCGATGACTTTACATTTATCCACGGGGATCATCACATCCTCCGGATCCACGCCGTAATTGGCCAGATATCCCAACCCTCTCTCATAGAATCCGCTGCCCCGAATGACCTTCAGGTTCTCACCCAGAGTCTTGCCTGTGACCGTCATGACGTCCAGATCCAGCATATCCGAAAGCATCTCCTGCACCTTCGGTATGCCCCCGGCGAACCAGAACAGTTCCGACGGATATTTCCCGCTGGGGGCAATATTGCATATATGGGGCACCTTCCGGTTGATCTCGTCGAATTCGCTGATATCCAGACGGATGCCCAGCTCGTGTGCCAGCGCCGGAAGATGGAGAAAACCGTTTGTGGAACCCCCGATAGCGGCGTGAATGATGATTGCGTTCCGCAGCGATGCCTTTGTTAAAATATCGCTGGCACGGATCCCCTGGCGGGCAAGCTCCATGACCATATGGCCTGCAGCCCTTGCAGAGCGGTTGATATCATTCATGGTCGCTGGTGATAAGGCTGTTCCCGGCAGTGCCAGACCCAGCGCCTCCGTCATGCACTGCATGGTGCTGGCGGTACCCATGAACTGGCAGGCGCCGCAGGAAGGACATCCAGTGCGCACGTACTGCAGGACTTCAAACTCATCCATGGTTCCCTGGCGCCGCCCAAGGGCAACGCCGCCGCCTCTTCCCGCGTCCGTCAGGTACGGTCCTGGTCTCATGGATCCGCCGGGCACGAAAACCGTGGGAAGATCCAGGCGGGCTGCCGCCATAAGGTGGGCCGGCACCGACTTATCGCAGGAGGATATGAGGACCAGACCGTCCCATGGATGGACGCTGCCGTGGATCTGTACCATGTCGGCTATTGCTTCTCTCTGCGTCAGGATATAGTTCATACCGTCGTGGCCCTGGGCGCAGCCGTCACAGATATCCGTTACATGATATCCCGCCGCCTTGCCCCCGGAAGCCGTAATGCCTTCGCGAACCTGGGACGCCAGACGGTTCAGGTGGATGCTGCCCGGGTGAGAATCGCCGTAGACATCCTCCACCAGTATGTAGGGTTTATTTACATCTTCTTCATCCCAGCCCATGCCCAGGCGCAATGCATCACTCTGGGGCCAGATCCAGCGGACCCAGGATGCGTTCTGTTTTTCTTTCTTCTGATATTTCTCGTTCGTCATAACCGTAACCCTCCCAAACTCTTTCTCCGCCTGTCAGACCCTCTCATCCATCTGCCCGGATGTCTCCAGAAAGACCTGGGGCAGGCCATGGAAAACCAAAGACCTGCCCCAGAAAGGAATTGGCGATTCTTCTATTATTTAATGCCGGCGATATCCTTAGCCAGCTGTTTCTTCGCCTGGATGTTGCCCTGACGGGCGATCATGATGCGCTGCGCCTGCGGTGAACCTGCGCCGTGCATGGACTCTGTCCTGTAGCCAACGGCAGCTGCGCCGAGGCACATGTTCTCCAGGAAACGCATGACCCGCATTCTCTCTTCCGTCGTGCAGTTTCCGTTGCCCACGAAGAACTTCTGACAGAAGTCTCCGATGGTCTCGCCGTTTCTACCTACAGGCAGATCCGATTCGAAGTCCTTCTGGGAAGGCATGGTTACCATGATTCCTCCCGCAATGTCCTCTGCCAGTCTTACGATCTCGTATGGGAATCTCGTCACGTTCTGCTTGCAGACGTTGGCAAGGAGCAGGTCGATGATATAGGCGCCGGATTCGGTGGGATGTCCCTCTGTGGAACATGCCAGACCGCAGCAGTACAGCGTCTCGTTCAGGTGAGTCATCTCGATCAGCTTATCCTTGATCGCAGAAGCCTTCTCGCAGCCGTTGTATTCCGCTGCCAGAGCAGCCGCGCCGATCACAACGTCGCCTACGCCGACCTTGCAGCCGCCGTAGGACTGGCGGTGATAACCCGCGAAGCGCTCAACGAGCATGCCTGCGAAATCATATTCTCCGCACATGAAGATATATTCATTGGGAATGAACACGTCATCGAATACTACCAGAGCTTCCTGCCCGCCGAACTTGGCGTTGCCCAGATCGATGTCCGCATTCTCCTCCAGTTTTCTGGTATCGCAGGACTGACGTCCGTAGACCATGAACATTCCCTCTGCGTCGCTGGGGCATGCGAAGGAAACAGCATAGTCCTTGTCGTCGGGTCCCATGGAGATAGTAGGCATGACAATGTGCCAGTGGGAGTTGACGGATCCGGTCTGATGAACCTTGGCGCCGCGGACGACGATCCCGTCTTCTCTGCGTTCTTTGATCCGTACGAAGAGGTCAGCATCATCCTGGGCATGAGGCGCTTTGCTGCGGTTGCCCTTGGGGTCTGTCATGGCGCCGTCGACGATCAGGTCATTTTTCTGAATGTAGATCAGGAAGTTTTTCAGATTTTCGTGATAATGGGTGTCGTACTTCTTGTCGATCTCATAGGTAGTGGAATACTCTGCATTCAGAGCGTCCATACCTACGCAGCGCTGAAAGCAGCTCGCGGTCTTCTGACCCAGGAGACGCTGCATCTTGACCTTCTTCTTAAGGTCCTCCGAACTCTGGTGGATATGAGCGAAACGGTTTACCTTCTCACCGGTCAGGTGGGAGGTCGCTGTCATCAGGTCCTCGTACTGGGGATCCTGTGCCAGCTGATATGTCATGGCGACGCTGTTGATGGAAGGGCGGATCATGGGATGATCTACCCAGTTCTCGATCTGCTCGCCGAACATATACACTCTTGTTTTCATTTTGCGCAGACTTTCTATATACTGTTCTGCTGTCATTAAAGCCATTATTTAGCTCCTTCCTTACTCCTCCGGATCGAACGGGCCGATATGCCAGAAATAAATCTGCCCGGCAGCCTTCCGGTATTCGTAATAATCTCTTTCGATCTGCTCACGGAACTTGGGGTGCGCAATCTCCACCAGAGCTTTGCAGCGCTGGTCAAGAGACTTGCCGAACAGGTCAGCCACGCCGTATTCCGTAACGACATAATGCACGTCGTTTCTCGTTGTTGTTACCGGTGTGCCCGGTTTCAGGACGCCTACGATCTTAGAGATGGTATCATGCTTTGTCGTGGAGGGCAGAGCGATAATGGCCTTTCCTCCGTTGGATTCTTCCGCGCCCCGGATGAAGTCCTGCTGTCCGCCGACGCCGGAGAACATTTTGGGTCCGATGGAATCAGCAACAACCTGCCCCATGGCGTCCACCTCTATTGCAGAGTTGATGGCTACCATATTGTCGATCTGCGCGATGGTCCGGACTGCGTTGGTATATTCTACAGGCATGAGCTTGACGAAAGGATTGTAGTCAACATACTTGTAGAATTCCGGGCTGCCCTGAACGAATGTGGCGACGATCTTACCCGTATCGATGTTCTTTCTGGCACAGGTGATGACGCCTTTTTCGATCAGGGGCAGCAGATTGTCGGAGAATACTTCCGTATGGATGCCCAGATCCTTCTTATCCTCCAGATAAGGCAGGATCGCGTTGGGGATCTTGCCCTGACCCATCTGCAGGCATGCGCCGTCCTCGATGAGTCCCGCGATATTCTTGCCGATCTTCATGGCCACTTCGTCTCCCTCGGGGATCTTGGCCATTTCATAGATCGGCTCATCATATTCTACGTAGTAGTCGATGTCCTCCACTGGAATCTTCGTTTCACCCATAACGTGGGGCAGATTGCTGTTGACCTGTGCGATATTGATGCGGGCTTTGTCCAGAATCACCCGGACCTGGTCACAGGATGTGCCCATCCAGACATATCCGTCCTCATCCGGCGGCGTTACCTGCAGGAATCCCACATCTACAGGTACATTTCCTTCTCTCATTGCCTTGGGCTGAGCGTAGAAATGCATGGGGATCATCTGGCCCCTTCCGGTGTTGACGTAGTTTCTGTTCTTGCTGCCTGGGAAGAAGGACCAGTCGATGAATGTGGGGTACATGTCGTCCTGAGCATAGGGAGCATCGCCGATGTTCAGTCCCTGCAGAATGCCCAGCTGGTTCCAGTTGTCCTTCATCTCACAGAGCTTCTGGAACAGGTACTTCGGCTCCGCCGAGTTATGTGCCGGTACCAGCATCTCTCCATCCTTAATATGACTCAGCGCTTCCTCCGCTGATACGCATCTTTCTTTATAGGTTTCCTGCCATCCCATTTTTGTTACCTCCAAAATAATGTCAGCTGAATTGATGTATCCTATTACGCAGCTGTGCTCTTACCGCATGGCAAGCGTCACATCTCCGGTACATGCCAACGTACCGGCGTCATAGACTTCTGCGCTGCAGGTTACGATTGCCTTCTCTTCCCTCTCATAGGTGATCGCCGAATGGATCTCCAGCGTATCGCCGGGGCGGATCGGGCTCTTGAATTTTACGTTATTTATTCCGATGAAAAGCGGCGTCTTTCCAGCATACCGATCCATGGAAAGGATCAGTATATCCGATGACTGTGCCATGATCTCCACCGTGTAGACGCCGGGGAGTACGGGATCTCCAGGGAAATGCCCCTTGAAGATCTCCCGCTCCGGTCCTACGTAGAACTTCGTATTGATTTCTTTCTCCGGCTCCATAGAGACGACTTCGTCTACCAGGAGCATGGGATCCCGGTGCGGGATCACCTTCATGATCCCTTCCCGGTCCATAGATATACTCATTATTTTTTCTCCTTCGCAGCAGCCTTTGTGCCTGCCTCGTAAGCGAACAGCGCCGCGCCCACCGCGCCTGCCGCCTGGCAGTTCGGTACGACCTCCACCATGCAGCCCAGCTCCTTGGACAGCGCGTCCACCATGTTGCTGTTCAGCGCCACGCCTCCAGTCATCACGACCTTCGGTTCGCAGCCTACTCTGTTACAAAGCCCTGTTACCCGATGGGCAACAGAGATGTGGGCGCCCCGTGCCACGTCCGGCAGCGTCTCCCCGGCGGCCAGCCGGGAGATCACTTCGCTCTCCGCGAAGACGGTGCATACGCTGCTGATCGCCACGTCCTTCGTGGACTGGTCCGCCAAAGGAGAAAGTTCCTCCAGCGTGCAGCCCAGGACCCGCGCCATGACCTCCAGGAAGCGGCCCGTTCCCGCGGCGCACTTCTCATTCATGACGAAGTTCTCCACATGGCCCTTGGGGCTCAGCTTGATCACCTTGGCGTCCTGCCCGCCGATGTCGATGATGGTCCGGGCGCCCGGATCCAGATAGCTCACGCCCTTGGCATGGCATGTGATCTCCGTGATCTGCTTGTCCGCCCCTTCGTAGGTGATCCGTCCGTAGCCCGTGGCCACTGTATAGTCGATATCCTCTTCCGTTACGCCGGCCTTCTCCATGGCATCCGCCAGAGCCCGGGCCGGAGCGTCCGTCCCGGTCCCCCGGTTGATGATGGAGATCGCCGCGATCTCCTTCCGGTCATTGATCAGCGCTACTTTAGAGGAAGAGGATCCAATGTCAATTCCTAGATACACGCTCTTCTCCTTTGCTTTCTCTCTGTTATAAGTTACCGCTTAATCCAGCATCTCACGGAAGCTCTGGACTCTCGTGCGGATCTGCTCGAACCCGGTGGTCTGCTGATCCACTTCCATGTACAGCATGGGAACTTCCGCTTCTTCCAGCTCCGCCTTGTAGATCGGGTAGTCGTATTCCTCCGGATCGCAGAACTTCTCCATCATGATGACGATGGCGTCCGCGTCATACTTGTCCTTCAGCTCCATCATGTACTGGCCTCTCAGCTTTTCCGGCTCGTACATGAAGCAATCCGCCTTGGTATCGGCGTAGCGGTAAGCCATCTTCTCATAGACGTCTTCCACATCGTCACGGCCCTTAGAACGCCACAGCCTGGATCCCAGGGACATCTCATCGGCTACCACAGCCAGTCCGTTCTCATCGAAGATGTCCAGGATCGCTGCCGGCTCTGCCATGATGCCCGTGATGATGATCCGTTTGCCGTCATAATCTGACGCCGGCGCTGCCTTCAGGCCTTCTGTGATCTCCCTGATCTTCGGCGTATATTCCGCCTTGTCCATGTAAAGTCCCGCCTTGATGATCATCATGCGCTTTTTGGACGTGATAATCTCCGGATGCTCCGCTGCTGCCGTCTCAAAGGCCCGCATAGCCGCCCGGTAATCCTCGTAGATCTGATAAGCAGCCTCCACTTTCTCGTCGGTGATGGCAGTCTTCGCGATCTTTTCGATCTCATGACGGACTCGCTTGTACTCTCTTATGGTGAAGTCTCTGCCGGCCTTGATCTTTCTCTGCTGGCCGTAGGACATGCCGATGACCGGGATACTCTCCGGTGTGGCCACCTTCAGGTCCTCCAGTGTGCATTTCATGGAGTCGCAGAATGTGGGACAGACGATGCCTGACAGAATGTTATATGTCCCGTCCATGGCGTATTCCATGACAGCCCGCAGCAGTCCGCAACAGAATCCCTGCAGATAGGTGTCTGCCAGCTTGAACTCCGGATTTCCGCCCCACAGCCCTACTGGGATGCAGTTTCCGGCGTAGATCACCTCGTCGGGGGTATGATAGGGCACGCATCCGATCAGCTGTTTCCCTGTGGACGCCTTGGTCTGCGCGCATGTCTTGGCGGGATGCAGTCCTGCCTGAACCAGTTCTTCTATGGTATCAAGATAACTCATTACAGATCCCCCTTTCTCTTCTGTTCTTTGTATTCGTCCATCATTTCCATCAGTGCCTGGACTCTCGTCTCATACTGGGCGTCGGAGAATAATCTGGGATCGGTCTGGTCCCCGTCGAATACAACAGAAGGACATCCGGTGGTATCCTTGATCCTGCGCTGTACCTCAAAGGTACGGAAGTCCATGAGCTTGCAGCTCCGGTTCGTATGGAACAGCACGCCGTCGATGTCAAAATCGCGGATCAGCGTTTCCATGTTGTCCTCACCGAAATCCAGGTTCCGGTTGGCGTAGTTTCCGGTGTAGGCCCGGGCCATGCCGTCCAGGTCGTTGGTCTCATAGACCTTATACCAGCTCTGGGGATAGGTGGATGTGACCATGTTGATGCCGTACTTCTTCAGCAGTTTATATGTGGTGGACAGGTGGGGCCAGCAGGCGATGCCGTCCCAGATGATCCGGTACTTCTCTTCCGAGCTGCTCCAGGGGCCCTGTCCTTCCGCGTGACGCTGCTCCAGCTCCTCATACCACAGGCGGAAGCAGTCCCGGCTGTCTTCAAAACTCCGGTTCGCTACCATCAGCGCCATGTAGTTGAAGATCTTAAATCCGTCCAGCGGAGACGGACGGTACTTGCCTTCGTCTGTCGCCTTCTTCCACCATTCGCAGGTCTCGTTGTTCACGTCCATGGCGTGGGCCAGCTTGTCGTAGTCCATCTTCCGTCCCGTGAATTCCTCCAGCTGCTCTATGGCGTGCTCCAGCTGTCCACGGATGTAGGCTACGGCGCTGTCCGTCACCTCATACTCGTGGTTGAAGGGCATGTCGAACAGGATCAGCGGAATGTTCAGCTTCTTGGACAGATTCTCATACCACTTCTGCACGGTATAGCAGATGTTGGTGCTGGAGAATATGATGTCCGGAAGGGGCACATCCTGTGAATCGGACTGCTGCAGATCCACATAACCCATATTGACTCTCGCGTAGGAACAGGTGTCCGGACCGTATCCCACGCCTTCTGCCTGGTCGATAAATTTCATGGCTTCCTTGCGGGCGCCGATAACGCCGGCCTGGTTCTCCGGGTAAACCGTGACCAGATCCATGGCGTTCAGCAGCTCATCGGGACAGATGGATGTAGCCCAGACCACCGGCTCACCCTTCTCTTTCGCTTCCCAGGCCCGGGCATATGTTCCGTCCTGGATGTCCTTCAGCAGCTGTTTTGAAGTTCTCTTTTCTTCCTCTGCCATTTGCTCTCCTCCTGCAATTACCTGTTCTGGAACGTCGGCTTTCTCTTTTCCATGAATGCCTTCATTCCTTCCTTTTGATCATAGGTATTGAACAGCTTCGCCCACTGCTCTGCTTCGATTTCAGTACCCTTTATAACATCCGGTTCCTCAAGTCCCCGGTTTATAACATCTTTTACCATGCGAACGGCCACAGGACCCCTCTTTGCGATCCTCTTCGCAAGCTTCATGGCTTCTTCCAGCACCTGATCGTCTTCTACGACCCGGTTTACAAGGCCGATAGCCAGAGCCCGGTCCGCCTTGATGGCGTCCCCGGTAAATATCATTTCCTTTGCGAGAGCCGGTCCGATCAGCTTGGGAGCACGGATAGTCCCGCCTGCTCCAGGGAATATGCCCAGGGTGACCTCGGGGAATCCCATTTTAGCACTCTTTCCGGCGATACGGATATCCGCAGTCAGCGCCAGTTCCATGCCGCCCCCGAGGGCATAGCCCTCGATAGCAGCGATGGTAGGTACACTTAATTTTGTTATCTTGTTATAGGTCGGCGAGAAAGCAAAGACCTTGGCCCCTTCTTCATCACACTCAGCCATGGCTTTGATGTCCGCCCCCGCAGCGAAGTTCTTATCGCTGTGGATGACCAGGCAGCGAACAGAATCATCCGCTGCAACCTGGTCGATGAGCTCGTCCATCTGGTCTACGATTTCTCTGTTCAGCGCGTTCAGCGCCTCCGGACGGTCAACGCTGAGTACAGCGATGCCTTCCGCAGCTTTTAATGTAACCTGTGCCATTATTTCTTCTCCTCATAATCATAGAATCCAGCCCCTGTCTTTCTTCCCAGGCGTCCGGAATCCACCAGGCGCTTCAGCTGGGGGCTCGGACGGAACCGGTCGCCGTAAGCGTCGAACAGGATCTCGTCCACTTCCAGGTTCAGGTCGTGGCCCGTGATATCCAGCAGTTTGAAGATCCCCATGGGATGACCCAGTCCGTACTTGCAGATCTTGTCCACATCCTCTACGGAGCAGACGCCCTCTTCTACAAGGCGCATGGCCTCGCCGTACATGCAGTGGAAAATCCGGTTCAGGCCGAATCCCACCACGTCCTTGACCCGGACAGGAACCTTGTCGATTTTCTCAAGAAGTTCCGTTACCTCTGTAACGGTCGATTCCTCAGTCAGCAGTCCCGGAATGACTTCTACCAGTTTCATGACACTGGCCGGGGAGTTGAAATGAGTTCCGATGAACTGTCCCTTTCTGTCTTTTCCCACGCAGGAAGCCAGCTTGGAAATGGAGATAGAGGAGGTATTAGACGCGATGATCGTGCTGGCCTTGCAGTATTTGTCCAGATTCTCATGGACGCTCTTCTTCACGTCCCAGACCTCCAGGACCGCCTCGATGACCAGGTCGCAGTCCGCCAGATCCTTGATATCGCCGGTGGGATGAACCTTCGCCAGTGTATTGACCTTATCCTCTTCTGTGATCCTGCCTTTTTTGATATTCTTGTCCAGAACGGCAGCTTCCTTCTTCTTGCCGTTCTCGGCGATTTCCAGTTTTATGTCATTCAGATATGTTTCATATCCTTCGCGGGCGAAACAAAGGGCGATCTCCGCGCCCATCATTCCTGCGCCCACAACGCCTACCTTCTGAATCATGACTTCTCCTCCTGCTATACTCATATTTCCATTTTTCGGTTAAACGATATTATTCATAGATGTTTTCGATCAGTGTGGAAACACCCAGGCCTCCTCCGCAGCATGCGGAGAACAGTCCGTACTTGCCCTTGCGGCGGATCAGTTCCTTCATGGTGAACAGACAGAGCCGGCCGCCGGATGCGCCGTTGGGGTGACCGAAGGCGATGGCGCCACCCAGAGGATTCCACTTGCTGCGGTCGATTTTCTCACCGCTCATTTCCTCCATCTGCTTGATGACGCTCAGATTCTGCGCCGCAAATGCCTCATTGCATTCTATGACGTCCATATCTGATACCTTCAGTCCAAAGCGTCCCAGCAGATCCATGTTTGAATATGCCGGTCCGATGCCCATTACCTTGGGATCTACGCCTACATCCTTGCCGCCCATCCAGCGTGCCAGGGGTTTGTAACCCAGCTCCTCTGCCTTTTCTTTCGTCATCATGAGAACGAAGGATGCTCCGTCATTCAGACCGGACGCATTGCCTGCCGTCGTAACGCCGCCGGGCATGACCGGACGCATCTTGGCCAGGCCTTCCAGTGTAGTATTGGGACGGGGATGCTCATCTTCCGTTATTACGACGGGATCACTCTTGCGGCTGTATTTTACTTCGATCGGAAGGATCTCATCTTTAAAGTATCCCTTCTCGATCGCCGCCTTGGCTCTCATCTGGCTGTCATAGGCAAACTGGTCGCATTCCTCACGGGTAATGCCCCAGCGCTTCGCCATACCGTCCGCAATATCGATCATTGAGATGTCATCTTCATCCGTCGGCGCCAGACGCATCTTGGCAGCCACAGGCGGCTGCTCCTTAAAGGGCGTTACGCAGGTAGAGAACTTGAATGCCGTTCTGCTGTGGGTCTCTGCTCCGCCTGCGATCGCCACGTCGATGACGCCTGCCGCGATCTGCAGCGCCGCATTGTTGATGCACGCGATAGAAGAGCCGCACTGCATCTCTATAAATGTCGATGACGTTTCGTAGGGCAGTCCCGCCTTTAGCGTAGAGTATCTGGCAAAGTTATTGCAGTCCACATCTCCCCAGGCACAGCCTGCGAAAACAGCGTCTACTTTGTCTTTGTCCAGGATCCCCGTCTTGTCACAGAGTCCGCGGATGGTCTTTCCTGCCAGGTCCGACGGTGTGAAAACGCGGAATACGCCCCCTCTTCTGCCAAATGCAGTACGGGCTCCATCTACAATTACTACTTCTCTCATGATTCCACCTCTCTCTATACTTCCGCAGTATCCCAAAGATCCATGATCTCCGGAATCACCTTCTTCAGATCTCCCTCGATTGCATAATCCGCAAGCTGCATCATCGGGCATTCGGGGTCTTTATTGATAGCAACAATAATATCCGACGTCTGCATTCCTGCCAGATGCTGAATCGCGCCTGAGATCCCGCAGGCAAAATATATATGCGGTTTAACGGTCGTTCCAGTCTGCCCAACCTGATGGCTCTGATCGATCCATCCGGCGTCTACCGCGGCACGGGAAGCTCCCACCACGCCGCCGACCTTATCGGCGAATGCCCGGATCAGTTCAAATCCGGAGGCGTCTCCCAGTCCTCGTCCGCCGGAGCAGATAATGGACGCGTCCGTAAGAGAAACAATTTCCTTCGCAGCCTTGACCACTTCCAGAACCTCTACGTGGATATCGGAAGCATCCAGCTTCACGTCCACATCGATCCGTTCTCCTCTGGCTCCCTCTTCCCTCTCGCGCTTATCCATCACGCCGGGGCGCACGGTTGCCATCTGAGGCCTTGTGTTCGGGGTAACGATGGTCGCCATCAGGTTGCCTCCGAAGGCCGGTCTCGTCTGCTTCAGACCTGTGCCCGGATCATTTCTGTCCAGCCCCTTCGTAGAAGCGGTGGTCTTTTCCTCCAGGTAATCCATGTAATTGGACATGTTCACGTCCAGCCGGGTGCAGTCTGCCGTAAGACCGGTATTCAGTCTCGCCGCGACCCGGGGCGCCAGGTCTCTTCCAATATGTGTCGCGCCGTAGAGTACGATCTCCGGCTTGTATTCATTGATCGCGTCGGTCAGCACCTTGGCGTAGCCGTCCGTCGTATACTGCTTGAGCAGCGGATGTTCCATGACATAGACCCGGTCTGCGCCGTACTCATACAGTTCGTCTATTAGACCGTCCACATCGCTTCCCAGAAGCGCTGCGCAGAGCTTGGTATCTCCGCCGATCTCCGCCGCCAGCTTTCTTCCTTCGCCGATCAGTTCCAGCGCCACATTGACGAGCTTGCCCTGGCGCTGCTCAGCGAATACCCATATATTTTTGTAATCCGAAAAATCCTTCATCGCCGCGTATCCTCCTAAATGATGTGCTTCGCCTTCATATCCGCCATGAGATATGCTGCCTTTTCTTTCGGTGTGTCGCCTTCTACTGTGATCCCCGCTCCCTTTGGTTTTGGTGTAAATGAACGGAATACATTGGTCGGAGAGGCCTTAAGACCGACGACGCTTCTGTCCACGCCGATGTCTTCTGCGCTCCACACCTTGATCTCATGCTTTGCTCCCCGGAGGATGCCGCGGATCGTCATGTATCTCGGTTTGTTCAGCTCTTTGATTGCCGTGATGAGGCATGGAGTCTTGACCCTGAGTTTTTCGTAGCCGTCTTCCAGCGCTCTCTTCACAACGACACTTCCGTCTTCAAGCTGAAGCTCCGTCGCATAGGTCACCTGGGGAATGCCCAGCTTCTCCGCGATCTGCGGTCCTACCTGCGCGGTATCCCCGTCGATCGCCTGTCTTCCGGCGAAGATCAGGTCATATTCACCGATCTTTCGGATGCCTGCGGCAACAGCGTTGGATGTAGCCCAGGTGTCCGATCCGCCCAGCGCCCGGTCAGACAGCAGTATCGCGTCATCGGCGCCCATGGCGATGCACTCCTGCAGCATTTCCTTCGCCTGGGGCGGTCCCATAGTAATAACAGTCACGGTGGTATCCGGATCGGCGTCCTTGATCTCCAGAGCTTCCTCCAGAGCGTTGGCGTCATCCGGGTTAAGGATCGCCGGTACGCCTTCTCGGATCAGCGTTCCGGTTTCCGGATTGATTTTTATCTGGTTCGTATTCGGAACCTGCTTTACGCATACGATGATCTTCATGTTCTCTTTCCTCCCCGACTACTTGAAAATCTCTCTGTCCATGACCATCTTCATGACTTCTGATGTGCCCTCATAGATCTCTGTGATCTTGGCGTCTCTCATCATGCGCTCTACCGGATAATCCTTGATATATCCATAGCCGCCGTGGAACTGGACAGCTTTCTCCGTAACATACATTGCTGTTGTCGAGCAGGCAAGCTTCGCCTCCGCCGCTGCAACGGACGCGGGCTCTCCCCGGTCTCTGCGGTTTGCGGCATCATAAAGGAGATAGCGGGATCCGTCGATCTTCGTCTTCATCTCCGCCATCTCAAAAGCAAGGGCCTGGAACTTATCCAGTGTCTTGCCGAACTGTTTTCTCTGTTTCATGTATTCAACGGTCTTATCAAAGGCCCCCTGGGCGATTCCCAGAGCCTGGGCCGCTATGCCGAGACGTCCCACATCCAGAGCGGACATGGCGATCTTAAAGCCCTTGCCCAGCTGTCCCAGCAGATTTTCTTTCGGGATGCAGCAGTCTTCAAACACCAGCTCCGCCGCAATGCTGGCCCGGATACCCATCTTGTTCTCCTTCTTGGGGGATGTGAATCCCGGCGTGCCCTTTTCTACGATAAAGGCGCTGATGCCTCTTGTGCCCTGACTCTTATCTGTCATGGCGAATATAACATAGACATCCGCAATACCGCCGCCGGAGATAAAAATCTTGGATCCGTTCAGCACCCAGTGGTCTCCGGCGTCCTTCGCCTTCGTCTGCGTTCCTGCGGCATCCGTTCCCGCGTTAGGCTCTGTCAGTCCAAAAGCGCCAATCTTCTTTCCTGACAAAAGATCCGGCAGATACTTTCTCTTCTGCTCCTCTGTCCCGTAGGTGTAAATAGGCCAGCAGCACAGCGCATTGTGGGTCTGCACGATAACGCCGTGGGACGCGTCGACCTTTGAGAGCTCTTCCACAGCCATGATGTAGGTCAGATAGTCCGTGCCGGCTCCGCCGTATTCCTGGGGGAAGGGCATGCCCATGACGCCGAGTTTGCCAAGCTCAGCGATGGTCTCGTAGGGATATTCCGCCTTTTCGTCAAGCTCCGCTGAAATGGGTTCGATCTCATTGACAGCGAACTCCTTCAGCATCTGCTTCACCATCTGCTGCTCTCTCGAATAAGTGAATTCCATTTGTTTCCTCCTTGATGGACGGCCCGCAGGCCGTCAACATTCTTCAACTTCCTGTATATTGCATTGCACAATTTGTGCCAAAATGCATGTAAAGTCGGCGTATCCTGGAACCCTTGATTTTGCAACAAAAAAAGAACGGCATAACACCGTTCCCTTATTACTTTTTCGATGCGTTTATGCATCGTCACTCTTCCCGATGCGCCTCCGCATCAGCCTTCAGCTGGTATTTCTGTATTTTTCTTACGACTGTAGACTGGTTCACACCCAGGGCATCCGCGATCTCCCGGGTGGTCTTCCCTTCATTCAGATGGCGCTGCAGCATGGCTTTCTCCAGTTCTTCTGTTGCCTCCGCCAGCGTAAGCTCCCGGGCTGCCGCAAGCTGCACATCGCCCTCGTCCGTTCCCTCTCTTTTCCGCTGGCCCGTAACCCAGGGCAGATCCTCCACCTGCAGATAATCATTATCGCTGATGATGACCATATTCTCCACAATGTTCTTCAGTTCCCGGACATTGCCTTTCCATTCTTCCTGTTCCATCTCCTGCTCCACCTCATAAGTCATCATCTTCTGCTGACCGTATGTCTTATTGAAACGGTTCAGAAAGAACACCGCCAGAGGCAGAATATCCTCCTTCCGCTCCCGCAGGGGCGGCACCTCGATCTGGACAACATTCAGACGGAAGAACAGATCCTCCCTGAAGGTCCCCTCGCGGATCATGGCCCCCAGATCCCTGTTTGTCGCCGCCAGGACCCGCACGTCAACATTCCTGGACTGGACGGATCCCACTTTGCGGACCTCCTTGGTCTCCAGGAAACGCAGCAGCTTCACCTGAAAATCCAGGGGAGTCTCGCCGATCTCATCCAGAAAGACCGTGCCCCCGTCCGCAGCCTCCAGCAGGCCGGTCTTGCCGCTCTGCATCGCCCCGGTAAAGGCGCCCTTCTCGTATCCGAACAGCTCCGATTCCAGCAGGTTATCGGGGATCGCCCCGCAGTTTATCGTAATAAACGGCTTGTCCTTTCTGGCACTGTGCTTGTGGATGAACCGTGCCACCTCTTCCTTTCCGACCCCCGACTCCCCGAGGATCAGCACCGTCGTCTGGAAATCCGCCACCTTCCGCGCCACGTTCAGCACGTTCCTCATCGCCTTGCTGACTGCGATGATGGGATGCTCCGATTCGTCAATGCTGGAGAAGTCTGACATCCTGTCCCTGTACAGCTCGCCCAGCTGCCGGGACCGCTGCAGTTCCTCCGTGAGAAGATAGATCTCCGTAATATCCCGGGCGTTGACTACGATGATCTTGATCTCTCCGTCCTCATCGAAAATAGGCCTGCCCGTCACGATAATATGCCTGCCGGACTTGACGATCTGCCGCAGGGACACGGTCTTCTTCTTCTCCGCAACGATATATACTACCGAGTTGGGCATCCATACCGGATTGATCAGGTCCTTCATGTACTTGCCTTCCATGTCGCACCACTTGATCTCCGCCACCCGCTCGTAGGATTCGTTGGCGTACAGGACTTTGCCCTCCTTATCCGTCACAAGGATCCCGTCGAATGACCCTTCCAGTATCTCCATGAGCAGATCCGTCAGCTGATCCCCCTCCAGCATTTCCAGCAGGGGGTTGCGGTTCTGCTTCTCCGTTTTTGGTTTATTTTCCATACATTACCTCAATCTATAACAAAGCCCCGACCGGCCGCCTTCCGCCTTCTCTACCGGTACACCGCCATAAGCAGCATCGCCGCCACAGGCAATGTGGCAAGGGAAATCAGCGTCGTAAGAGCAATGCCCTGGGCCATAAGGTCCGCGTTCTTCTTCTCCCTGGACGTCACCGCGACAGAGATCACTGCACCGGGGAAAGCGGACGCAAACACCAGGATCAGTTTGGCCCAGTTCGTCAGGGGCAGCCAGTTTACCGCAAGGAATGTAGCGACGGGCAAAAGGACCTCACTGGCAAGGCACACGGCAATCAGCTTGCCGTTTTTCAGAGCGCCCTTCAGGTCGCTGTTTCCAAGCTGGATCCCCAGAACAATCATGGAGACCGGCACCGTTGCTTCAGCCATCATGTCGAAGAAATTCAGAGCCAGATCCGGCATCCGGAATCCTGTGACAAGGATGACGAGACCGACAAGGGCTGACAGCATGCACATATTGCACATGGACCGCAGGAGTTCCTTCAGATGAGCCTTTTTCCGGTTGCCGTAATTCAGCTGCATGATCTGCAGGGAATAGAGATAAAACGTACAGGTGCAGTTCTCTATGACCATGAAATACATTGCCTGACTGCCGAAAATCGCATCCGTCACCGGAAATCCCATAAACCCGGTGTTCAGCGATGTCATGAGCACAAGCAGAACGCCCCGGTCCTTCGCCGGCTCATACCTCAGCAGTTTTACAACGATCAGTCCCAGACCCCAGCTGAAGAAGAAAAAAACAAGTGTGCCGAGAAATACCTCCAGGGTCGCCCGCTTCGTTTCCGCGGTCAGCGGATTCTCCGCCATAGAACTGATGATCATACAGGGAATAGAAATATAGAGCAGCAGACTGATGAGGTACTGATTCGCTTCCACAGGCAGGATATGGGCTTTGTTCGCAGCGTATCCCACACCTACCATGCAGAAGATGATCAGCACCTTGAGGAACACTGTGATCATTGCGCCCCTCCTGCTGCCCTGACTCCGCAAAGCGTCTTAATTAAAATAAAACGATCGTAATGCCTCTCCAATCTGCCTCCATAATTAAATACTGACGAACGATAAGCCACCGATATAAACTAAAGATATTATATAGTTTTTTAGACGGTTATTCAAGTTCCCGGACGATCACGCCGCACTGCTTCTTTTTCGCCTCGTACATCGCGTCATCCACCTCACGGAATATATTTTCCATGGGCTCCCGGGCGAAGACCCCGCCGATGCTGATATTGATCCTGAAACCCTGCAGCTCCTGGAACTGCAGTTCTGATACTGCTTTACGGATCTTTTCCAGCTTCCTCTTCAGCGTCCTGCCGTCGGGGATCCCGTGGAAGGACAGTATAAATTCATCCCCGCCGTATCGAATGAGAGCGTCGGAGGAACGGATGCTGGAAAGGACTTTCTCCGTAACCCTGCGCAGTACCAGGTCCCCGGCCTCATGGCCGTAAGTATCATTGCATTTTTTAAAATTATCCAGGTCATAGAGCGCCATGCCGCTGCAGTACAGGCCCTTTGCTATCTCGTCATAATAACGCCGGTTATAGGCGCCGGTCAGCGAGTCCTTGAACAGCTGGCTGTTTATATGACGGATCCTTCCGCCGATGGAACTGCTTTCCACGGTGCTGACCATCATATCATCCAGCTGGTAAGCGCATTCCAGTACGCAGTCTGTTCCCCGGTAAACCAGGGGCTCCGAAATGACGAGGTATACTTTATCGCCGATATTCTCGAACTTGTTCATCACGTGACGTTCCGCAATAGCCCGGGCAGAAGTGCAGTTGACGCAGCGTCCTTTCTTTCCCCAGACCTCATAGCAGTGCTGCGTGGTATTTAGAAGATAGCCGCTCTGGTCCACCTCGTAGATCGTCATGTCGTAGGGGTCCACGACCCGGACTACGTCAAATGTCCTGGCCAGGATCTTCATGCGCTGTGGCAGGTCCGTCCCGTTGCCCCGCAGCTCGCTGACAGACTGTCCCGGCGTATCGACATAGGGAATCATCCGGCTCTCCGCCAGCGTGATCATCTCCTCCACATTCAGATAGGTGGACCGCAGGCAGGAGCCGATCATGGCATAGACCGTGACCGGTGTGGAATCCTCAAGAACATGGATCGATGTCACCGCATGACCAAGCCTCTGGGTGATCTCTTTCAGCTCTTCTCCGGAACCGCATCGGACATAGATGCTGAAACGCCCTGTGAAGGGATGGCCGGCCGTCCCCCGGTCTCCAATGATATCACGGATCGTGCTGCCGACCTTCTTCAGCAGCTGTTCTGTCATATCCCGCCCGTAGTTCTGCCAGTAAGAGTGGAGGCCCAGGATCTGGATGACGATACAGGCAAAAGAGTCCTGACATTCCATATAATTTTTCTGCATTTGAGACCGAAAATCGTGAAGGGCATGCTCGTTCATAAGACCGGTCACCGGGTCCACTTTCTGAACGCTCATCTCTTTTTCCATCCTGTCAGCGGTCTCCGAGACATCAGTAAAATACTCCAGCAGTCCTGTGATTTCATCCCCGGTGTATATCGGATACTTGCTCACCATAATATGGCGGATCTGTCCTCCCACCACGGACTCCGCCGGGGTCATTGGGATCGCGGCGCCCTCCCGGATCACCCGTTCTTCCTGTCTCCGGACACGTTCAGGATCTCTCTGCCTGCCCAGTTCCTCGTCGCTGCGTCCGATAATATCATCCATTGTCCAGTGATAGTACCGCAGAAACGTTTCATTCGCTCCTGCATATTTCAGGTCCCGGTCCTTCCATGAGAATCCGATCTGATCCTGGCTCATCAGCGCCTTCCACAGGCGGTTTTCGCCCAGATAACGGCTGCTCTCCACTGCCGTAATGCCCGCAGGCGTTATCTGCACCTGATCCTGATGATGGTCAATAAGCCGCGGATCCCATCCCGTCAGATTACCGCAGATGCACAGTAGAAACCGCCGTCCCTCCCTGTCATGGGCAGCCGGGATGACCATGGCCCGCTTCCACTGGCAGGATCCGTTGGCATTTTTATAATAGAAAAATGAGTTCAGCGAACGATTCGGCGCGGCGTCCACCCGTTCCTTCAGCGTTTTCGGATCGATAAATTCAAGATACCGCTCCCAGTCATCCGGGTGCACCCTGTTCTCCACATAAAGGCGGAGCGAATCCTCCAGTTTTGCCGATTCGTATGCCTGCGCATCCTCCAGTTCTCCGTAAATATGGTAAAACGAGTGCTCGGAGGGCACCAGTTCCTCAACAGAATCAAACATGGCATATACATCCCCGATGGTTCGCAGCCTGGCAAGCGCCGTGTCCCGAAAAGCATCGATATTCATGACTTTCACCAGGAACGCCTTGCGGCCGCGGTACCGCGCGATGAACCGCAGGGTGATCCTTCCCACGGTGCCCTCTTCAACAAAGTCGTATACGGCCGTCCTGCCCGTCCGCTCTGCCCGTTCCTCCACCTGGATAAGAGGCCTGAGGAATGCCTTCCACTTGGCGTCTCCGGACAGTTCTCTCATGGTCTCTTTATAGTACTCGGAAAACGCCTCGTTCTGGTAAAGAAGATGATTTTCCCCTTCCCTGATCTCCAGCAGCGCCAGAGGCAGTTCTTCCTCTGCTCCGTCCTCCTCCATGGGATTCGTCGAGTCCAGGAAATTGACCCGGCCTACCTGACGGTAGAATATGCGGTCTTCCGGCGTCTCTATTCCCATGTCCCGCAGACGTTCATCCGTCAGGATTTTCTCCAGTGCGTCCGGTTTGGAAAAGAGAAAGCCCTGGGCCATATTGCATCCGATGGAGCGGAGGAACTTGTATTCCTCTTCCGTTTCCACACCCTCGGTCAGCGTGATCATATTCAGTTTCTTCGCCAGATCTACGATGCTTTTCAGCATCATGGGCGTTCGGTTATTCTTTCGGCGGAGAAACATCATATCGACCTTAACGCAGTCGAAATTATAATTCTGCAGCGTATTGAGGGAAGAATACCCGCTGCCGAAGTCATCCAGCCAGACCTCATATCCATCCTGATGGAAACGCTCCAAGTGGCTGCGGATCGCCTCCTCATTAGAGATCAGCGCCGTTTCGGTGATCTCCAAATGGATGTCTTCCCGGGGAACGCCATGGCGGGCAAGGGTCGCATTGATCATCTCATGGAGCCCGCCGATCTCCAGGTCGTGACGGGACAGGTTTATGGTGATCTGGCTGTATTCTTTTCCGGCGTTTCGGGCTTTTTCTATCACCCGGCAGGCCTGGTCGATCACGTAGAGATCCACACGGTAGAGAAGCCGCGCTTCCTCCAGAGTAGAAATAAACTGGTCGGGCTGCAGCATGCCGTACTGCGGGTCATCCCACCGGGAAAGAGCCTCTGCTGTCGTGACCATATGAGTCAGCGTATTAACGATGGGCTGATAGTAGACGCGGATCCATCCCTTTTCAATGGCTTCATCCACATGGGCAACAAGATAGGCGGACCGCTTAAGATTCTCTTCCATATCCGGTGTAAACCGCCGGTAATAGTTGCGGAAATCCCGGGAAGCGTGGTTTGCTGCCATCTTTGCCCGGTCTACGATCCTGCCGCTGACTGTGTCGCCTTTCTGGATCGTGTAGATCCCTGCATAAATCAGAACGCCACTGTGATAGTTATTCCTCATGGCGTCATGAATCCGCTCTATCGCATCTTCTGCCTGGTCGTCCCGGATCAGGGCAAAGAAGTTATCCGCGTTAAGGCGCATTACGTGATCCGACTGCACCGTCCTGCATATCCGGGCGCCCAGATCCTTCAATAAATTATTTCCTGCGCTGTACCCGTATTGATTGTTGAAAACCGTAAACTGCCGGATATTGAAGCAGACAATGTCCCATTTTCCTTCCACTTCGACTTCCGCCAGTTTCTCCGCAAATGCGGTCAGTGAATTCTGAAATACATTAGAACTGTAGAGGCCGGTGATCTGGTCTCTTCGATCGGAACTATCATTTTTCACAGTTCCGGCGCCTCGGCAGAGCTTCATGGACACATAATCCGCAGACATCTGAAATAAGGCGGTGCAGACATCCATATTCTCTTTGGACGGATTATCGATGCCGATGACCCCAAGCAGACGGCTTTCATTCATGAGAGGGCATATGACCGTTCTTTTCAGCCCATTGCCCGAGATCATCCCGTACAGCCTGGGATTGGCACTGCGGAATTCATCCATGTCAGCGATCATGAATCCCCGCCCGTGGCTAAGGTTCTCTCCCAGTTCAGAGACCGCCATATTAACGATCTGCCGAAGAGCTTCCTGATCCGTGGAGATCCCGGGAGCCCGGCTCTCAAATGTATTGTCGTAAACGCCAAAGGGATTGAGCTCGCATACATAAGTCCGATCCGCCCGGAAAAGATCCCGCAGCCTCTTCAGAAACACGCGGACCGACTCCTCCGGATTGGATATATAGCCGGCTTTGATCATGCTCTCATTGAGTCTGCTCATAAAAAAATTCAGCCGGTCGCTGTCATCTGCCATCTGCCTGCTGCTTTCAATATCTGTATCAAATACTCCGTATTTCCTGTACATAGCAATCCTGTCCAAATCTCCTGAAGTTATTGCCGTCCGTTCTTTCACAGAATATCCGAAAGGCACTGCCGGGGCAGTGCCTCACTGTTACAAGTTTATACTCTGCGTAAATCTGCGTCAAGATTATTTCAGATCCCTCAGCGCATCCTTCATGGACTTTACATATTCGCCTACAGGTCCAGCTGCTTCTTTTCCGTGTTTCGCAAGGATCTTTATGATCGCTGAACCCACGATGGCTCCGTCAGATAAGCTCGCCATTTTCGCCGCCTGCTCCGGCGTGGAAATGCCGAAGCCGATGGCGCAGGGCACAGAGGTATTCTGGCGGACGACATTAATTATGGACCCAAGATCCGTATTGATCTCACTTCTCGTTCCCGTGACGCCCAGACTGGAAACGATGTACAGGAACCCTTCCGCCTCTTTCGCGATCATGGCGATGCGGTTTTCCGATGTGGGCGCGATCAGTGAGATCAGATCCACGCCATACTCGCTGCACTGGGGCAGGAATTCTTCCTTCTCCTCGTAGGGCAGGTCCGGCAGGATCAGCCCGTCTATTCCGATCTCCGCGCAGGTGGATATGAATCGATCCGCACCGTAGGAGAATATTACGTTTGCATAGGTCATAAAGACCATGGGGACCGTGACATTCTTCCGCAGCTCCCGGACCAGGCCGAAGATCTTATCCGTGGTCACGCCTCCCTGGAGCGCCCTGAGATTGGCCCCCTGTATGACCGGGCCTTCTGCCGTAGGATCGGAAAAGGGAATGCCCAGTTCTATGAGATCCGCTCCGTTATCCGCCGCCGCCCGCACACAGGCTGCCGTCGTCTCAAGATCCGGGTCGCCGCAGGTGATAAAAGGGATGAAGGCTTTGCCGTGATTGAATGCTTTATATATATTACTCATAAATATTCTCCCCTCTGTACCGGGCAATGGCAGCACAGTCTTTGTCCCCCCTGCCGGAAATTGTGATGACTATGATTTTATCCTTATCCATGGAGGGCGCGATCTTCATGGCATAAGCCACCGCGTGGGCGGATTCTACCGCCGGGATGATGCCCTCTGTCCGGGAAAGATATTCAAAGGCATCTACTGCCTCATCATCGGTCACCGGCACATATTCCGCCCTGCCGATGTCGTGGAGATACGCGTGCTCCGGTCCGATCCCCGGATAATCCAGTCCTGCAGAGATGGAGTAGACCGGCGCGATCTGCCCGTATTCATCCTGGCAGAAATAGCTCTTCATCCCGTGGAATATCCCAAGGCGCCCTGTATTTACCGTGGCAGCGGTTTCAAAGGTGTCTATGCCGCGGCCCGCCGCTTCGCAGCCGATCAGGCGCACCGACGGATCGTCGATAAAATGGTAAAAGCTCCCAATCGCATTGGAACCGCCTCCGACGCAGGCGATGACCGCGTCAGGCAGCCGTCCTTCTTTCTCCCTGACCTGTTTCTTTATTTCCCTGGAGATGACCGCCTGGAAGTCCCGGACGATCGTAGGGAACGGATGAGGTCCCATGACAGATCCAAGGCAGTAATGGGTATCATCGATCCTGCTGGTCCATTCCCGCATAGCTTCAGAAACGGCGTCTTTCAGCGTGGCAGTGCCCGTAGTGACCGGTACGACATCCGCTCCCAGCAGCTTCATCTTGTAGACGTTCAGCGCCTGCCGCTTCGTGTCCTCTTCACCCATAAAGACAACGCACTCCATTCCCATGAGAGCCGCCGCCGTCGCTGTCGCCACGCCGTGCTGCCCGGCTCCGGTCTCCGCAATGAGCCTGGTCTTTCCCATCTTCTTTGCCAGCAGCGCCTGGCCCAGCACGTTGTTGATCTTGTGGGCGCCTGTGTGATTCAGATCTTCTCTCTTCAGATAGATCTTCGCCCCTCCCAGATCCCTGGTCATCTTCTCCGCGTAGTACAGCCGGGACGGCCGCCCCGCGTACTCATTCAGCAGCGTATGCAGTTCCCCCACGAAATCCGGGTCGTTTTTATAATGGTAATATGCCTCTTCCAGTTCAATTACGGCGTTCATCAGGGTCTCCGGGATATACTGTCCCCCGTGGACTCCGAACCGCCCGTTCTTATTCGTCATTATTATTTACTCCTCTGACACGGCGTGCAAAATCCGCCATTTTCTCTCTGTCCTTAATGCCTTCTGTCTCGATCCCTGAGCTTACGTCCACGCCCCAGGGCTTCCAGCGTCTTACTGCCTGCTCTGCATTCTCCAGATTCAGCCCGCCGGCAAGGATGTACGGCCGGTACACAGACTCCAGCAGGTTCCAGTCGAACACCGTTCCCGTACCGCCGCTTCCCGCGTCCAGAAGGACCATGTCTGCAGAAGACCGGTTCGCCCGCGCAGCGTCTTCCGGCCCGTCCATGCGAAAAGCCTGAAAAACCGGGCAGTTCGTGAGACTCCTGAGCTTCTGGATATATTCTTCATCCTCCTGTCCGTGGAGCTGGATCACATCGATGATTCCCTGCTCAGCAACGGATGCGGCAGCCTCCGGTGCCTCATTGACGAACACGCCTACCGCTGTGATCCCCGGGTCAAGCATGCTCCGGAGCCTGGCAGCCTGCTCTATTGTAACATATCTTTTACTTTTTGGAACAAAGACCATACCGGCGTAATCCGGCCGGATCTCATTAGCCCATTTTATGTCCTGTTCTCTCCGTAGCCCGCAGAACTTTATCTTCGTCATTCTGCCTCCTCCCTCATTTTACGAAGCAGTGCAGTCTTATTCCCGGAACGCATCAGCACTTCGCCCATGAGGACTGCATCGGCGCCGATCTTTCGCAGTGAGACTGCATCCTCGGAGCATGTCACACCGCTCTCCGCCACATAGACCCTGTCCGCGGGGATCAGGTCCCGCAGCCGCGCCGCGTTGCTGAAGTCCACAGAGAAATCCTTCAGGTTCCGGTTATTGACACCTATGATCTGCGCTCCAGCGCTCACGGCGGACCCGATTTCCTCTTTCGTATGAGCTTCCACCAGGGCGTCCAGCCCCAGATCTTCGCATATCCCGAGATACCGATGTACTTTCTCAGTATCCAGGAGTGCGGTAATCAGCAGCACCGCGTCCGCGCCCATGGTCTTTGCCTGATAGAGCTGGTACTCATCCACGGTAAAGTCCTTTCGGATCATCGGTGTGCTGACAGCACTCCTGATCTCGCAGAATATGTCATCGCTGCCCAGGAACCACTTCGGTTCTGTCAGGCAGGATATGCAGTCCGCTCCCGCCTGCTCATATTCCCTGGCGATATCCAGATAGGGAAAATCCTCTGATATGATGCCTTTGGAAGGCGAAGCCTTCTTTACTTCGCAGATAAAACTGAGACCCGGCCTCTTCAGCGCTTTCAGGAACTCGCCGCTCCCAGCGCGTGCACTGCCGAAAGCCCGCTCTTTCATCTCTTCCAGGCTGATGTTTTTTTTATCTTCCGCGACTCTGACTCTGGCGTGCTCCGCCAGCTGGTCTAATATATTCATCGGTTGCTGACCTCTATCATCTTTTCCAGAGTTTTCTCTGCCTTGCCGGAATCGATCAATTCCGCGGCAAGGTGGATACCCTCCTGCATGGTCGGGGCTTTGTCCCCGATGTAAAGGGATGCTCCCGCGTTCATGAGTACCGCATCACGCTTGGGACCCCTGTCTTCTCCGCGAAGGATCGCTCTCGTGATCTCCGCGTTCTCCTCCGGCGTGCCCCCTGCCAGGTCCTCCTTGGCGCAGCGCGCGAGGCCGAAGTCCTCCGGCGCGATGGTATACATCTTGTACCATCCGTCCTTGAATTCGCTGACCGCAGTAGGCGAGCTCATGGAGATCTCGTCCAGTTTATCCTGTCCATAGACGACCATACCCCGGCGGACGCCCAGCTGAATCAGCACCTGGGTAAGAGGGAGCACCAGGTATTCGTCATAGACGCCCAGAAGCTGCATGGAAGGTTTGGACGGGTTGGTCAGAGGTCCCAGGATATTAAATACGGTCCGGAAGCCAAGTTCCTTTCTGATGGGACCCACGTATTTCATGGACGTGTGGTATTTCTGGGCGAAGAAGAAGCTCATGCCCGCCTCCTTCAGCATGTCCATGATGAGATCCGGATCCTGCTGGATGTTCACGCCCAGGGCTTCCAGACAGTCCGCCGTTCCGCATTTGGACGATGCCGCCCGGTTGCCGTGCTTGGCTACCTTCATACCACCGGCTGCAGCGACGATCCCGGATGTGGTAGAGATATTGAAGGATCCCGCGCCGTCACCGCCGGTCCCGACGATCTCAAAAACGTCCATGCCCGTGTCCACTGTCGTTGCGTGGTCCCGCATTGCCGCGGCGCAGCCGGCGATCTCATCCGTAGTCTCCGCCCTGGCGCTCTTGGTAGAAAGCGCTGCCAGGAACGCCGCGTTTTGCGTCGCAGTGGTCTCTCCCTTCATGATCTCATCCATAACAGTATATGCTTCATCATAAGTCAGATCTTCCTTGTTGACGATTTTTATGATTGCCTCTTTAATCATGGTCTTTCTCCTTTTCTGTTACTGATTCAGGAAATTTCTGAGTATTTTTTTCCCTTCCGGCGTCATGATGGATTCAGGATGGAACTGGACGCCGTAGATCGGATATTCCTTATGCTGTACAGCCATTACCTCTCCCTCGCCAGTCACTGCCGTGACCTTCAGGCATTCCGGGATGGTGTCCCGGTCTGCGATGAGAGAATGATACCGTGCCACAGTCGTCTGCTCCCCGATTCCCTTAAACAGCGGGCAGTCCGGATCCAGCGTGACGACAGACTGCTTGCCGTGCATCAGATGCTCCGCATAGGTGATTGATGCTCCGTATGCCGCGCAGATGGCCTGATGACCCAGGCAGACGCCCATCGTCGGTATGTCCGGCCCCAGCTCCCTGGCCGCTTCCATGATGATACCCGCGTCCTCCGGCCTTCCCGGGCCCGGCGAAAGGATCAGGTAAGAGGGAGCCATTTCCCTGATTTCCTGTACTGTCATCTCATCGTTTCGGATCACCCGGATGTCCGGATTGATCTCACCGATGAGCTGATAGAGGTTGTAAGAAAAACTGTCGTAATTATCTATCAGTAAAATCATAACGCTTCACCTGCCTCTGCCATTTTCAGAGCGTTTACCACAGCCTGGGCTTTGTTGATGCACTCCTGGTATTCCTTTTCCGGCTGGGAATCTGCGACGATGCCCGCACCGCTGCGAACAAAGACTTTTCCGTTCTTTTTGTACGCAATGCGGATGGCGATGCACGTGTCCATGTTTCCCGCGAAGTCGATATAGCCGATGGCTCCGCCGTATATGCCCCGCTTATTCTGCTCCAGTTCACCGATAAGCTGGCACGCCCGGATCTTGGGAGCACCGGACAGTGTTCCTGCCGGGAGCACGGAGCTGATGGCGTCCAGGGCGTCCAGATCTTCCCGGATCTCGCTCCGCACCGTGGAACCGATGTGCATGACGTGGGAGAACCGCTGAATGCAGTGAAGCTTCTCTACCTGGACACTGCCGAAGCTGCTTACTCTCCCCAGGTCGTTACGTCCCAGATCTACCAGCATATTGTGCTCCGCCAGCTCCTTTTCGTCAGAGAGCAGTTCCTGCTCCAGCTCTTCGTCCTCTTCTTCCGTCTTTCCCCTGGGCCTTGTCCCGGCAAGGGGGAATGTGTGGAGCACACCGTCTTCCAGTTTGACCAGCGTTTCCGGCGATGCTCCCGCCACCTCCACATCAGTGCCAGAGAAGTAAAACATATAGGGCGACGGATTGATGGTCCGGAGCACCCGGTACGTATTCAGCAGACTCCCTTCGAATTCTGCGGCAAGCCGGTTGGACAGGACGATCTGGAATATATCGCCCTCCCTGATGTAGTTCTTGGCCTTTCGGACCATATCGCAGTATGTTTCTCTGTCGAAAAGCGGCTCCGCCTCTGAGAGGAGATGACCGTTATCCTCCTGCTTCTTCTTCCCGTTTTTCAGCAAATCCCGCATCTGCCCAAGCTCCATGACCGCCCGGTTATACCCCGTTTCCGGATCATCCAGCGAAATATTGACAATCAGCACGATCCGCTGACGGAAGTTATCGAAGGCGATGACCTTGTCAAAGAGCATCAGATCCACATCCTTGAAAGCCTCCGTATCTTCCGCTGTGCATCGTGTGGCGGGCTCACTGTAATTGATGTAATCGTAGGAGAAATATCCTACAAGCCCGCCCGTAAAACTTGGGAGATAATCCAGCCTCGGACTCCGGTAATCCGCCAGGATCTGCCTCAGATACGCCGCCGGATCCTCTGTTCTGAACCGGACATCCCCTGCCTTCATCTCGCCGTCCATGCAGGTGATCTCCATCTTCGGCTCATATCCCAGGAAAGTGTAGCGGCCCCAGGTCTCATCCTGCGACGCCGATTCCAGCATATATACGTGAGTCGAAATATTCTTCAGGATCCGCAGCGCCTCCATGGGCGTGATAAAATCTGACAGCATCTCGCAGCTGACTGGGAAAATCCGATACTTGCCATCTTCCGCATATTTCTTCACTTCATCCAGCGTCGGACGGATGTTCTGATTTCCTCTGCTTTCCGCTTCTATCTTTCCTCTGCTTTCTGCCCCCATCGCATCCTCCTTTTCCTGTCAGGAGAAATAAAAAAGTCCCTGACAGAGTAACGTCTCCAAAACGTGTTCTGTCAAGGACGAATAATCTTGTTTATCCGCGGTGCCACCTTGATTCGCGATTGTCTGTTTCTGAATTCCTCCAGCATACCGCAGAACCCTGCGGATGATCTCCTCATTTGATCAAGATGATCTTCTATTACTGAAAACAATATTCAGAAAACCGACATATTCGCGCTCTTAGCAGGATACCATCATATCCCCGGCGTGATAACGGCTGCCTCCGCCGTCGCTGGCTAATAAGTACTATCCATATAGACAATGCCTCTTCTGAATTTTCAGGCATTCCGCAGGACATCTTAACTGTTCACCGCGCCCTCCGTGGTCCATTTGACAACTTGTTTCCCACCCGGCTCTCATCTGCCCGGGCTCTCTGTAGGGGCATCACTGCCTTTATCTCCACATCAACGGTTTACAGCATCATAGCATGATGTCCATGGGAAATCTGTTAAAAAATAGCACTTTTGCTTTGATTTTTTGTTTCTACCCAACAATAAATTATACCAGAGCATGTTTACACATGTGAGAACGCCTGCGCGAGTCCGGTAGAACCAAAACGGCAAAATTAGTCTACCATCCGCGTAAAATCACGCGCGGGTAGACAACCATCTGCCGCTGAACGGGCTCGGGTAGACCCAGAGCAGCGATATAACTCTACCATCCTTGCGAAACCACGCTTGGGTAGACAACCATTCGCCGTTAAACGGGCTCGGGTAGACCCAGAGCAGCGATATAACTCTACCAGCCTCTTGAAATCGCGCCCGGGTAGACAACCATCCGCCGCTAAACGGGCTTGGGTAGACCCAGAGCAGTGATATACTCTACCAGCCTCTTGAAATCGCGCCCGGGTAGACAACCATCCGCCGCTAAACGGGCTCGGGTAGATGGCTGCCCGCAGCTATACAGAAGAAGGCAGTCAGTCTCTTGCATTTTGTATGTTTTCAATAGGTTTTCTAAAAAATTTTGTGAAAATCTACAATTTTCACTTGCATTTATATTCGCTTGTGTGTATACTCTAATCATTAATTCATTTTTCAGTTTTTTCTAAATCTAAACATCCGAAGCTGGGCAGAGGGTGATCGAGCTCAGAATGCCACGCAGGAGGCGGCTGGGGATATGCCTCTCAGCAGAGATCCAGCGGCATCACGGCTATCCGGAGCATCGCAGCCATTCATCGGCATCGAAGCAATCCGAAGTGTGACAGCAATCCTGCGGCATCGGACAGATCGAACAAACAGATCAACTACTTATTACAGACTCTCGACTCGCCAATCCGAATCGAACAAACTCGAATTATCAACGTAACTTGAACTAATCAAAATCATTTAGATCAAAATCATAATAGTATAATTTCGATTATTATATTTTCGATTTATTATCGGCTGGATCATTCAGGCTGGATCATTCAGACCGAAATGTTGTAATTTGAATGCTGTAATCTGTCGGTCCGTTTTATCGACTCCGTCCCCAGGCTCTCCAGAGCCAATTGAGCAATCGTCCGATTAATCGACCAATTGACCAATTGCCTGGTCTGGTCACTTCACCGATGCACAGCAGGAAAGGGGGAATCAACAATGTCTGCAGCTGATGTTTTATCTCAGATCTTTGGAGTATGGTTTCTGATCGGAGCCGCACTGGTATTCTTCATGCAATGCGGGTTCGCCATGGTGGAGGCGGGCTTTACCCGTCTGAAAAATACAGGAAATATCATCATGAAGAATCTGATGGATTTCTGTCTCGGCACAGTGGCATTCCTGATCCTCGGATTCAGTTTTCTGTGCGGAGGTGATATCCACGGATTTATCGGCTGGGGCGAAAGTCCTCTGACGAACTTTGCTGATACCGACTGGTCAGCCTTCGTATTCAACCTTGTATTCTGCGCTACTGCAGCTACCATCGTATCTGGAGCTATGGCAGAGCGTACCAAGTTCATATCATACTGCATTTACAGTTTCGTTATCAGTTTTGTCATTTATCCTATAGAGGCCCACTGGGTATGGGGCGGCGGATTCCTGGCAAACATGGGATTCCACGATTTCGCTGGGAGCGGCGTCATCCACTTCGTCGGCGGCCTGCTGGCGTTTATCGGTGCAGCAATGCTCGGACCCCGTATTGGAAAGTTTGATAAGGATATGACGCCTCACGGCATTCCTGGACACAACATCGCTATTGGCGCTCTGGGTGTATTCATTCTCTGGTTCGGCTGGTACGGCTTCAACGGCGCTGCAGCGACAAACGGACTGCAGCTGGCAACAATCTTCGCAACTACAACCGTCTGCCCGGCAGTAGCAAGCTGCACAGTCATGATCATTACCTGGATCAAATACGGCAAACCCGATGTATCCATGACACTGAACGGCTCCCTGGCTGGACTGGTAGCGATCACTGCCGGATGCGACGCCGTTAACGTATTTGGATCCTTCATCATCGGCATCATCGCAGGGATCGTCGTTGTATTCGTCGTATGGCTGCTGGATTATAAGTTCCACGTTGATGATCCTGTCGGCGCAGTAGCCGTTCACGGCGCATGCGGAATCGTCGGCATCGTCTGCGTCGGCCTCTTCGCCTGCGGAACAGACACTATGCCGGACGCACAGGGACTGTTCTACGGCGGCGGCGCACACCTGCTTGGAGTTCAGGTTCTTGGCCTGATCTGCATCGGAGCCTGGACCGCAGTCACCGGATTCCTGACATTCTTCTGCATCAAGCACACCGTCGGCCTGCGTGTTTCCGAAGAAGAAGAAATCATCGGACTGGACAAGATGGAACATGGACTGGACAGCGCATATGCTGGATTCGCCACACTGCCGGATCCCTTTGGCAGAGTCATCAACGTTACCGGCGCTACGCCTGACGAGCTGAAGCTTCTGGACGAGGCTCAGACTGCACCTGTGGGCAAGACAGAATTCGATCCTAAGGCTTACGAAGACCAGATCGCCGCTGGTAAGAGCGGTATGGAAGCTGTGGACAGTATCTACGACAGTCTTGACAGCACAGCTAAGTCCAACGTAAAGATGAGCAAGATCATCATCATCACGAAATACGAACGCTTCGATACGTTGAGAGAAGCGATGGATAAGATCGGCATTACCGGCATGACCGTAACGAGAGTTTCCGGATGCGGCATAGAAAAGGGGCATTCCGAGTACTATCGCGGCGCTAAGGTAGAAAGCACCCTGAGCCCGAAGCTGAAGGTCGAGATCGTCGTCTCCCTGATCCCTGTCTCTACCGTCGTCAACGCAGCAAGGAAGGCTTTGTACACGGGACATATCGGCGATGGCAAGATCTTCGTATACAACGTAGAAAACGTGATCCGTATCTCCACGGGCAGCCAGGATGTAGACGCGCTGCAGTATGAGGATACCGAGGGCGTGGCTAACTAGTAAGATTTGGACAAACTCAAATCTAACCTCCTATATACTATTTTTAAAAGCGGGGCGGCCTCTGACCGTCCCGTTTTTAGTTTTCTCTTCTGTTCATTCCCGGCATCGGGGCAATGTAGAACCGCCATAGGGCATAACGATGATCGAAGCATCTTTTCCCTGTTTCGCCATCGCCGCGTCCACCGCCGGCTGCAGCGCGTCAAAGGGCTTAAAGAACATGCTCTTCACGAGCTCCGGATCCATCTCAGAGATGAGATAAATATCCGCCTTCTCCATCACCATGGCGATAGCCGCCGCC
>OMXT01000069.1 GCA_900315125.1 uncultured Eubacteriales bacterium | reverse complement strand
ATCTGCGGGGGCCGGGAGAAATATTCGGAACAAGGCAGCACGGACTTCCTGAAATGCGCATCAGCGACATCGTACGGCATTCGGATATTCTCTCCAAAGCGAGAGAAGCGGCAGTACAGATACTGGAAGAGGATCCGAGTCTTTCTTCACGCGGGACTGCTGAACTTTCCCGGCGTGTACGCCGGATGTTCGGCGATGACATTAAACTGGAGCTGTAGTATCAGAAGGAGGCGTTGCAAAATATGGAGATATACGAGAAGGAAACCGTTACGACGGCAGAAATGAAAACACTGGAACATATGGCTGCGGACGCGGGGCTTTCCTATTATCAGATGATGGAAAATGCCGGTACAAAGGCAGCGGCGCTGATCGATGAGAATCGGCCGGCAGGGAATTTGTCCCCAGAAGTCCTGGTGCTCTGCGGCAAGGGGAACAACGGCGGAGACGGCTTTGTGGCAGCAAGGATCCTTCAGGAGAAAGGCTGGAATGTAAAGCTGATCCTCATTGAGGGAATGCCGAAAACAGAAGACGCTCTGAAAAATTATGAGCTCATCCAGGGCAGGATCGGGGAGATTTCTTCGGAGGACGCCGTCCGGCATCACTGGGATGCTGTAGTAGACAGCATATACGGTACGGGATTTCACGGATCGCTCCGAACGGAAGGTCTGGAGGCTGTAGAGCTGATCGGCAGTCTTGGGAGCAGCGGCGCCAAGGTATATGCACTGGACATCCCCAGCGGCCTGCCTGGCGATATGACCCCGGAATATGTTCCGCAGCAGGCAGTCCGGGCAGATTATACCATCACATTCCATGCGAAGAAAACGGTTCATGACCAGCCGGGCGCCGCAGAATATCTCGGTCAGGTGATAACCGCGGATATCGGCATAGCCGACGTACTGAAAGACAGACAGGGGAGGGAATGAAGTGAGAGTTATAACCGGTGATTACAAAGGCAGAAAACTAGAAACACCAGAAGGCTGGGACATTCGTCCTACATCAGATAAAGTCAAAGAGTCTATTTTTAACATTCTCATGAATGATACCTACGGCGCTGTGTTCTGCGATCTGTTTTCCGGAACCGGCAGCCTGGGCATAGAAGCACTTTCTCGGGGTGCGGAACGCTGTTATTTCTGCGACAGTTCCAGGGAAAGCATCCGACTCACGATCCACAATCTGAAGCATGTTGGTGCAGAAGAGAAGGCAGTCGTACTGCAGGGTGATTATGTCAGATGTCTGTCCCGCATTCGCGAGAAAGTCGATATTTTCCTGCTGGATCCGCCGTACCGCGGAGGGCTCTATGAAAAGTGCCTCGGGCAGATCGATTCGCTTGATTTATTGGCCGAGATGGGTATAATAGTAGCGGAACACGACTCCCGGCAGGAACTTCCTGAAGAAATCGGAAGTCTTGTGCGGGTCAGGGACCGCCGTTACGGTAAAACGACACTGACTCTCTACCGAAGAAAACAGGATCTGGAACTTCTCACGGCTGAGGAGGAAGAATAATGCGCAAAGCACTTTATACAGGATCTTTCGATCCGGTCACAAACGGCCATCTGGATATCATATGCAGGGCATCCAGGATGTTTGACGAACTTGTTGTGGGCGTCATTGTGAACCCGTCCAAGAAGCCTTTGTTCACGAAAGAAGAACGGGTGGACATGCTCCGTGAGATCACCGGCGGTCTTCCGAACGTAACGGTGGACTGTTTTCAGGGACTGCTGGCGGACTATGTAAACAAAAACCAGTTTGACGCTGTCGTCCGGGGACTTCGCATTACGACGGATTTTGAATATGAGATCACCATGGCGCAGATGAATGCCAGGCTGTTCAACCCTGGGGTCGAATCGGTATTCCTGATGACAAATCCGGAGTATTCATTCATCAGTTCCAGCATGATCAAGGAAGTTGTTTCACTGAAGGGATGCGCTGACGGTCTTGTACCGGAATCTGTCCTGAAAAGAATGAAGGAAAAATATTCGGAATAATTAGGAGATAGCTATGACAGTACTGGATCTCTTGGAAGAAATTGAAGAAATCGTAGATTCCGCGTCTACGGTACCCCTGACGAATAAGATCATGGTGGATGGCGATGAACTTCTGGAAATCGTAAAGGACATTCGCCAGAGCCTGCCCGATGATGTGCAGCAGGCAAAGTGGGTAGAAGAACAGAAGGACCGGATCCTGGCAGAAGCCCGCGACCAGTATGAGAAGGTCATCACGGAAGCTCAGAAACAGGCAGATTACCTCGTAGAAGACCATGATATCACGAAGCGGGCCCAGCAGAAGGCGGACGAAATTGTCCGCAGCGCCCAGGAATACACGAAGATGCTGAAGATCGGGACTTACGATTATCTGGACAAGACCCTCTATGATATGCAGGGCAAATTCGATGAACTCAACGGTAAATATCTGAACGAGCTGTTCAATTATATGGCAAAGACCTTTGACAACATGGGCGAGGTTCTGGAACAGAACCGAAATGAGCTGAAGCAGATGGCTTATCGGACGAAGAACGGAGATGACTGACGATATGACGAGCATCGGGATCATCGGCGAGTATAATCCATTCCATCAGGGTCACGCCTATCTTATAGACAAGGCGGCAAAGGAAGTATCCGCTGACGTTGTAGTTTCCGTCATGAGCGGCGATTTTACTCAGCGGGGCACGCCGGCAGTTTACGATAAATGGGAACGGGCGAAAACGGCGGTGCAGAACGGGATCAATGTTATTGCAGAGCTCCCGGCTGTTTATGCCTGCAACAATGCGGAGTATTTTGCCCGGGGAGCGGTTCAGATCCTGGAAGGTTTTGGCTGTATCGATTACCTGGCATTCGGATCGGAGAGCGGCGATATTGACGCACTGCAGTCTGCCCGGGCCTTCATGGACAGTCATCAGCAGGAGATCGATCAGCGGACGGCGGAGCTTCTGCGCCACGGCAATTCTTATCCCAAAGCCCGGGCCATTGCGGTCCATGAACTGGATCCTTCCTTTGATTCGGATCTCATCAGTCAGCCGAATAATATTCTTGCGCTGGAATACCTGAAGAACCTGAGAAAGATGAAACCGCTGACGATCAAGCGGAGGGGCGACAGTTACCACGAATCCGCGACGCGCCTGCGGGAAGAACTGCGGGAGAATGATCCGGAACGTTACGGTTCTATGGAACAGGCGTATTTTTCGCTGATCAGCGCACGGATCCTTACTTCAAGAAATGATGAGCTGGAAAGCATATTCTCGGCCGGCGAAGGACTGGGTAATAAGATGAAGAACGAGATTCGCTACGTCAGTTCGACAGAGCAGCTCATAGAGCGGATCAAATCCAAGGCTTACACCAGAACGAGGATCTCGAGACTGCTGACCCAGGTGCTTCTTGGAATCGACAGTGAAACGGTCGCAAATGCCAAACCGTATATCCGGCTGCTCGGCCTGGACGACGTGGGAGCGAAGTTCATTAAAAATATGAAGAAAAGCGAGCGGAATACGGTTCCCTTTATTACAAATATAAACAGGGAGAAGGATGATTACCCCTACATTCTTCCCACGCTGGAGAAGGATATTCTTTCGTCAGACCTGTACAACATCATAGCGGGGAACGATCTTTACGATTATTCCGATTATATAGAGTCACCTTATATCGGTCTCTGATAACCGCCGGCATCTGTTCGGAAGCTGTAAAAATCAGCAAGAAAAGGTGTTGACAAGGTCTGAGATTAAGTATATACTTTAGAAGTTGACGAAAATTGACTATGAAATAAACTATTTGTTAAGGAGGTGTAGACAATGGCAGTTCCAAAGAGGAAAACATCTAAAGCCAGAAGAGACAAGAGAAAGTCCGCTAACATGAAGATGACTGCTCCGGGGCTTTCGATTTGTCCGCAGTGTCATCAGCCAAAACTTCCACATAGAGTATGCCCTAATTGCAACTACTACGATGGAAAGAGCGTCCTGAAAGACGGCGCAGAGGCATAGGGCTGAGTTCAGATCAGGCAGAGGCGTCTCAAAAGGTGATAACCTTTGAGACGCTCTTTTTTTCTGCAGTGTACCATATATTGAAAAGCGCATGAAATAATGTTACAATAGAAAATCATTGGAATTCTATGACACAGGAGGATAGAAATGAAACGTTTAGACAAGAAGCTCAAGGTCGGCATACTCGGCGGAACGGGTATGGTTGGACAGAGATTTATAACTTTGCTTGAGAATCATCCCTGGTTTGAGGTAACGACTATTGCTGCCAGCAGCAGAAGCAAAGGAAAAACATATGAGGAAGCAATAAACGGAAGATGGAAGATGCAGACACCCATGCCTGAATCTGTCCGGAATATCGTTGTGAAGGATGTGTCCGACATTAATGAAGTAGCGGACAGTGTGGACTTTGTATTCAGCGCTGTAGATATGTCTAAGGATGAGATCCGCGCTGTGGAAGAAGCCTACGCCCGCACAGAAACGCCGGTCGTTTCGAATAACAGCGCCCACCGCTGGACGCCCGATGTACCGATGGTCGTTCCGGAGATCAACGACGATCATTATGAGATCATAGAATATCAGCGCCGGCGTCTGGGCACGTCCAGAGGATTTATTGCAGTCAAGCCCAATTGCTCTATTCAGGGGTATCTTCCGGCTCTTGCCGCATGGAAAGAGTTCCGGCCGACCAAGGCTGTCGTCTGCACATACCAGGCAATTTCCGGAGCAGGAAAGACATTCGAAGACTGGCCGGAGATGAAGGGGAATATTATTCCATATATTTCCGGCGAAGAAGCAAAGAGCGAACTGGAACCGCTGAAGATCCTCGGTCATATTGAAAACGGCCAGATCGTCAATGCCGAGGATCCTCTTATTTCTGCCCAGTGTATCAGGGTCCCGGTCCTCGACGGACATACCGCGGCTGTTTCCATCAGCTTCGCTGAGAAGCCTCCGAAACAGGAACTCATAGACCTGCTGAACAGTTACAGAGGATTCCCTCAGGAAGCGGATCTTCCCAGCGCTCCCAAGCAGTTCATAAAATACCTGGAGGAGGATGACCGTCCGCAGGTAGCTCTGGATGTAGATTACGAACGGGGCTTCGGCGTAACGATGGGCAGACTGCGCGAGGACACGATCTTTGATTACAAGTTCGTCGGTCTTGCTCATAACACGGTACGCGGAGCGGCAGGCGGCGGCGTATTGTCTGCAGAGGCTCTCGTTGAAAAGGGTTATATTGCCGCAAAGTAGAGTTTTTTATCCGGGCCGCCGCATGGCGGCCCGGTAAGTTAGAGGGGTAGGATCTGTTGGCAAGAAAGAAGAACGACGTATCGAAAGCAGACAGCCGGAAGAACAGCCGCAATTCTGCCGAGGATACCGAGAACAAAACAAAGAAAAAAAAGAAAAAAGAAGAATCACCGGAAGAGAATGCTGCCCGGGAGGAAATCCGTGAAATGCAGCAGCAGCGGAAAAACAGCCGGCTGATCAATGACCTGATCTGCGGACTTATTTTTATCGGCATCGGGGTTCTGCTGTTTATCGCAGTACAGTTTAAACAGGCAGGGGAATTCGGTAATGCATTAGGCGATATCCTGCGGGGTGTGTTTGGCCTGGTGGGGATCATTCTCCCCTGGTATCTCATCATATTCGGTGTGCTTCTTGTTATACACAAGGCTTCACATTTTTCAGGGAAGTCTTTTTTGGCGTGTGTGTTTATGCTCCTGATGTTCTGCGTCCTGAATTCATCCCGGTTTATCGATACGCAGCATCTGAGTTATCCGTTTATTCAGTTTTACCAGAAGGGGGTATCCCTGGAAGGCGGCGGCCTTTTCGGCATGTCGATCGGAACGCTGCTGACGAATCTCATCGGAATATCCGGTCTTTACCTGTTCTCGATCATTGCGATCCTCATCTGCTTCCTGCTGATGTTTAATACGCCTCTTAACAGGGCGATAGAAAATTTCCAGGATCGGAGAGAAGAAAAGAGAATCATGAAGGGCAGAGCCTTCGTCGACTCTTCCATTGATCCAGCCCTGGAAGCTGAGCGCAGCAGGCATGCCCGTCCTGCAGAAGGAAACATTTCTGCGTTCGCGGACGGACAGGGCGCCGATGCAGCAGCTGAGATCCCGGAATCGGAAGGTTTATTGAACTATGCGGAAACGCCTGGGGCAGACGCGGATTCCGCCCCCCGGTCCAGAAAGCCTTTGTTCGGCAGGCGCCGCAGGCTTCTCTCTGACAATACGCTTTCCCAGGACGCTGCGTCATCTTTCACAGCCGGAGATTTTCCTTCCGGAGACAGCGATGTCCGCATTGTCACGCCCTATGAGGAACCGTTTAAGCGGGGCGGTCTCTCAGATATTCCGCCTTCTGATCCTGTCAGCGCAGAACCGGCGTTTCTGTCTGACGGCGCAGGCCGCGACGCCTCCCACAGCAATGTGGTGGACTTTCTCAATACAGAAGATCCGTTCATGGGAAGACGCAGTGATGGGAATGGTTCCACTGGACTGGAGGCGCCTCTTCCCCATGACAGGGGGTACGGCCTTGACGACAGGGGATACGGCTCTGATGCGAGCGGCACCCTTACTGAAGCGGAACCGGATATGACGGAGAACGCAGCAGCATCAGGCAGTGAGAAAAAGAAGGCAACAAAGAAAGAAATCGCGCGGGAAGCTGCTGAGATCGGCGCCGGCCTCGGCCTTGCAGGAGGAACGGCAGCTCTGACCAGATCTTCTGACCAGAACAGCCTGGACTCCTATCATAAACCGCCGGTGGATCTCCTGATCCGCCCGGAAATACCGGATGCCCGGGGACTGAATGCGGATCTGAAGAAGAAAGCGCGTCTCCTGGAGGATACACTTCAGAGTTTCAACGTAGATGCCAGGGTCGTCCAGGTGACCCAGGGCCCTGCGGTCACACGCTATGAGATCCAGCCGAACGTAGGCGTCAAGGTCAGCAAGATCAGCAGTCTGGCAGACGATATCGCCCTGAATCTCAGAGCGCGCAGTATCCGTATCGAAGCGCCGATCCCCGGCAAGGCTGCCGTGGGGATCGAAGTGGAAAATGATAAGATAAACATGGTGCGCCTGAGGGAAATCATTGACTCCAGGGAATTTCGCAATGCCCCGTCCAAGATAGAATTCGCCGTAGGCAAGGACATCGCCGGCAAACCGATCGTGGCTGACCTGAAGAGCATGCCCCATCTGCTGATTGCCGGTTCTACAGGATCCGGAAAGAGTGTATGCATCAACAGTATCATCACCAGTATCCTGTATAAAGCAAATCCCGATGAGGTGAAGCTCGTGCTGATCGATCCGAAAGTAGTCGAACTGGGCAATTACAACGGCATCCCTCATCTTCTGATTCCTGTTGTTACAGATCCATCCAAGGCGGCGGCGGCGCTTAACTGGGCAGTCGCTGAAATGACGAACCGATATAAGATGTTTGCGGACGCGGGGGTGCGCGATCTGTCATCCTATAACAAAAAGATGCAGAGCGGGCATCTGCCGGATCAGGTCATGCCCCAGGTCGTGATCATCATCGACGAGCTGGCAGACCTGATGATGGCTGCGCCCAGCCAGGTGGAAGAATCCATCTGCCGTCTTGCGCAGATGGCAAGAGCAGCGGGAATGCACCTTATTGTAGCGACCCAGCGTCCTTCTGTAGATATTATTACCGGCGTGATCAAGGCAAACATTCCCTCACGGATTGCCTTCGCCGTGTCGTCGCAGTTCGACTCCCGGACGATCCTCGACACGTCCGGAGCGGAGAAACTCGTTGGCAAGGGGGACATGCTCTATAATCCCCTCGGAATGGGAAAACCGATTCGTGTCCAGGGAACGTTTGTTTCTGATGAAGAGGTAGAACGGGTCATTAATTACGTGAAAGACCAGGTGAAGGAAGCAGATTATTCCGAGGAAGTTATCGATACCATCGAGAACGGCGGCGGGCTGAGCCTCGGCGGGTCCGACGCGGATGAGCTGCTCCCGGATGCCATAGAAGCGGTAGTTTCCATGGATCATGCTTCCGTATCCAGTCTGCAGCGCCGGTTCCGCATCGGGTATAACCGGGCTGCCAGGATCATGGATGAAATGGAAGAGCGGGGGATCGTCGGCCCCCAGGACGGCAGCAGACCGAGACAGGTTCTCATGACAGAAGAAGAGCTGGAGCAGCTCAAGGAAGACACGAAGGAATTTTAATTTATGAAAGTATATTTTGATACATTGGGCTGTCCCAAGAATATCACGGATTCCGAGATCGCCATGGGCCTTCTCGAGCAGTGCGGCCACAGCATCGTCAGCTCGCCGGAGGAAGCGGATGCGATCGTAGTTAATACCTGCGGGTTTATAGAGGATGCGAAGAAGGAATCGATCAGTGAGATCTTCAGCATGGCTGACTATAAGGAGCAGGGTAAAAAACTGATCGTCAGCGGCTGCCTGGTCCAGCGTTACGCAAAGGAATTATACAATGAAATACCGGAAGCAGACGGTTTTCTGGGCGTCAATGATTACGAAAAACTCCCGGATCTGCTGACGAGTCTGGAAGAGAATGGTCAGAGGTTCCTTGCCAATGATGATGCACCCAGAGACCTTTCAGAGAACCGGGCGCGGAAATTCGGCGAGCATCCCTACACCTCCTATCTGAAAATAGCAGAAGGCTGCAATAACAACTGCACATACTGCGCGATCCCGAGCATCCGCGGTCCTTATCGCTCCCGCACGGAAGCCGATATTCTGGAAGAAGCCCGGGCTCTCGCGAAGGCGGGATGTAAAGAGCTGATACTGATCGCTGAAGATGTGACCTGCTACGGCATAGATCTGCCCGGCAGGCCGACGCTTGCCGCGCTTTTGCGGCAGCTCTGCCGCATAGACGGAATACAGTGGATCCGGCTTCTGTACTGCTATGAGGATAAAATCACTGACGAACTGATCCAGACCATAGCGGAAGAAGATAAGATCTGCAATTACCTGGATATTCCTCTCCAGCATACGGCGGATCCTGTCCTGAAGGCGATGAAGCGCCGGTCTACGAGCCGTTCTATTACGGAAACACTGAAGAAGCTCCACGATGCGATTCCGGATATCCATATCCGGACAACACTCATCGTCGGTTTCCCCGGGGAGACCGACGATGATTTCAGCGTCCTGATGGACTTTGTAGAAAAAGAAAAATTCGCCCGGCTCGGCGTATTTACCTACTCAAGGGAGGAGGGCACACCGGCGGCAGACATGGCGGATCAGATTCCTGAGAGTGTCAGTAAGGAGCGGCAGGATGCACTGATGATGGAGCAGATGGCCATATCCCTGGCTCATAATCGTGAACTGGTGGGAAGCACAGTAGAAGTCATGGTCGACGAGATCGACGATGACGGCTTCTGCATCGGAAGGACGAGATATGACGCGCCGGAAATCGATAATTCTGTGATATTCACTCCTGTTCGCCCTCACAGCCCCGGGGATATCGTTAACGTTGAAATACTGGAAGCCTTCGACTATGACCTGGAGGGGAGGGAGGTTCTGAATGAATTTGCCAAATAAGCTGACGATGGGAAGGATCATCGCTGTACCATTTTTTATCGCCGCGTATATGACAGGCTATTTTGTGATCGCTCTGATCATTTTTATCGCTGCGTCTTTTACTGATATGCTGGACGGGAAGATCGCCCGTTCCAGAGGTCTTGTAACGAATTTCGGGAAAATCATGGATCCCCTCGCTGACAAGATCCTCGTCTATTCCGCCTTCTGCCTGATGGTAGCGGACGGAACGGTACCGGGGTGGATGCTGATCATCATCCTGGCCAGAGAATTCCTTGTGGCAGGCATGCGAACTGTTGCCGCTTCAGAAGGCATAGTCATCGCCGCTGCCATGAGCGGGAAAACGAAGACGGTGCTCCAGATGATCGCAGTCCCTCTGCTTATGCTGGGTCTTGCCTTGCAGAATATGCAGTATGGAAAATATGTTGCCATACTCGGCCAGGTCTTCCTGTGGGCATCGCTGATCATGACGGTATATTCCGGCATTGAATATATTGTCAAAAACCGCAGTGTTTTCAGAGCGTAGATGGGCAGAAAAGCAGGTGACAAACATGAAATGCGCAGTATTAAGTGTGGGAACAGAAATTCTGTTCGGACAGATCCTGAACACCAATTCCGTTTATCTGTCGCAGCAGCTCAATCTTATGGGGATCGACGTCCTGTATCATTATACAGTGGGCGATAATGACAGCAGACTGAGCGAGATCCTCCAGATGGCTTTCCAGGACTGTGACCTGGTCATTGCCACAGGAGGTCTGGGACCCACAGAAGACGACATGACGAAGGAAACCGTATGCCGCGTCATGGATGATATACTGAGGGAGCATGCTCCCTCCCGAACGGCGCTGGAAGAGCATGCCCGGGAACGAGGCAGAGCATTGACGCCCAATAACTACAAACAGGCTATGATGCCCTCACGGGCAGTGGTATTCGATAATGATGCCGGGACCGCTCCGGGTTTCGCCCTGGAAAACGGAGGAAAATACATCATCTGCATGCCAGGACCGCCCAGGGAAATGAAACGGATGTTCCAGCGCCGGGTCCGGCCGTTTCTGGAACATTTCAGCGACAGCGTGATCTACTACCGCACAGTCAGGACATTTGGAATCGGTGAATCCTCCCTGGAGACCCGCCTCCTCGGTCTCATAGACAGCCAGAGCGATCCAACCATTGCCACTTATGCCGGCGAGGGAGAATGCTCCGTCCGCGTAGCCTCAAAGCGAAAGACCATTTCAGAGGCAAGAGACGCAGTTGACCAGATGATTGCGCAGATCCGGGCCCGGATCGGAGAGTACATTTACAGTGAAGACAACGAGAATCTCGCGGATGTTGTAGGACAAAGACTGATCCGGCAGGGCATCACCATATCCAGCGCGGAGTCTTGCACCGGCGGCATGTTCGCATCAGAACTGGTCTCTGTTCCCGGTATATCTGATGTGTTTGACAGAAGTCTCGTAACATATACCTGGAATGCGAAAACAGATGAACTGGGTGTGCTCCCTGAGACGCTGGAAACGTACAGTGCTTTCAGCGAACAGGTCGCCCGCGAGATGGCAGAGGGACTCTATCGAAAGACTGGCAGCGGTATCTGCATTTCCGTTACCGGTATTGCAGGTCCGGGGGGAGGCGATTCAGACCGGCCCCCCGGAAGCGCCTATATCGGCATTGTCCATGCCGGCGTAACAGAAGTGCATTTTCACAGAGGACGGGATGTAAACCGGGACTGGAACCGACATTATGCAGTACTTGCCATGCTTGACCTGGTAAATAAATCGATAAAACAGTAATTGACATTATATGGTAATTAGGGTATTCTCTAATTACCATTTATTTACTGCACAAATTCCTTGACAAGTTGCTGATATCATGTAAAATGATTATAGAACATCTGTTCGTACGGAGGTAAACATGGCAAGAAGCAAAGTAAAAGATAACGACAGAAATACCGATGCCCGTGACAAGGCACTGGACGAGGCGCTGAATAAGATCCAGAAACAGTTTGGACAGGGCGCCATCATGAAGCTCGGGGACGCTACTGCTATGCAGATCGACACCATATCTACCGGCTCGCTGAGCCTCGATCTGGCGACCGGCGTAGGTGGCGTGCCCAAGGGAAGAGTCATAGAGATCTACGGACCGGAGTCTTCCGGTAAGACGACCCTGACACTGCATATCGTAGCAGAAGCGCAGAAGGCCGGAGGCAAGGCGGCGTTCATCGATGCGGAGCATGCTCTGGATCCTGTCTACGCAAGGAATCTTGGTGTCCAGATCGACGATCTGCTTGTTTCTCAGCCGGATACGGGAGAACAGGCCCTGGAGATCTGTGACATGCTGGCCAGCAGCGGAGCCATTGATGTAATCGTAATAGATTCTGTCGCTGCTCTGGTTCCCAAAGCTGAAATACAGGGTGAGATGGGTGACTCCCATGTCGGCCTTCAGGCCCGCCTGATGTCCCAGGCTCTGCGGAAGCTGACCGGCACCGTTAACCGGTCCAACACCTGCGTCATTTTCATCAACCAGCTCAGAGAGAAGGTCGGGGTAATGTTCGGCAGTCCGGAGGTAACGACAGGGGGACGTGCGCTCAAGTTTTATTCTACCATGCGTTTCGACGTCCGCAGGATCGAGTCCATCAAACAGGGCGATCAGGTCCTGGGCAACCGGACCCGGGTCAAGGTAGTCAAGAATAAAGTAGCCCCTCCTTTCAAGACGGCGGAATTTGATATAATGTACGGAAAGGGCATATCGCTTTCCGGCGATGTTCTGGACTGTGCAGTGAATAACAATATTGTTAATAAGGCAGGTTCCTGGTTCAGCTATAACGGCGAGAGGATCGGTCAGGGCAGGGAGAATGTAAAGAATTATCTTGAGTCCAACCCTGCTCTTCTGGAAGAGATCCGTCAGAAGGTGCTGGACAGCATACGGGAGGACGAAACGCCTGAAGAATCCGGGGACAATCCGGGGAACGCTGCACCCGCCGCTGCGTCCGGACTCAACGTCGATGAGGACGGTGTGATCATTGAGTAAAAACAGCATAGAATATTTCCAAATTTCGTTTGACAATCCCTGTGTGCCATGGTAAGATAACTGAGTTAGACCGCTCGGAAAGGGCTTATTAAAGTGCGCTGCACTGCCCGGGATGGCGAGACTGGTACAGAGGAGGTAAATATTAATGTATGCAGTAATTGAAACCGGCGGCAAGCAGTACCGCGTTACAGAGGGTGACGTTGTAAATGTAGAGAAGCTTGGCCTGGAAGCTGGTGAGAAAGTAGAATTTGATAAGGTCCTCGTTCTGAACGATGACACAGAGCTGAAGGTCGGCGCTCCCTATATCGAGGGTGCCTGCGTAACAGGTGAGGTCGTAGAGAACGGTAAAGCGCAGAAGGTCGTGATCTTCAAGTATAAGCGCAAGAAGGACTATCGCAAGAAGCAGGGTCACAGACAGCCGTTTACAGCTGTTGAGATCAAGAGTCTCGGCGGTGCGCCGGCAGCAGCGGATACCAAAGCTGACGAGAGCCCCAAGGCATTCTCCGCTTCCATGAAGAAGGAAGAGATGATCGAGTATGCGAAGGAGCACGGCATCGAGATCGATGAGAAAGCAACTAAAGCAGTGATCGCTGAGGCAATCACCGAAGCAGAAAAGTAATTGATAGTCACACAGTAAAAGGAGGTGTCTGACAATGGCAAGTAAGAAGGGTGTAGGAAGCTCTAAGAACGGTCGTGAGTCCGAGTCCAAACGTTTAGGCGTCAAGACTGGTGACGGTCAGTTCGTTACAGCAGGCAGCATTTTGGTAAGACAGAGAGGAACCAAGTTCCATCCTGGTAACAATGTTGGCATCGGCGGCGATGATACATTGTTTGCTAAGATCGACGGCGCTGTAAAGTTCGAGAGAAAAGACAAGACCAGAAAGCAGGTCAGCGTCTATCCGAAGGAAGCGTAAATCAGCACGGTGGAGCCCCTATGCAAGTAGGGGCTTTATTTTTTAATCAAGGGAAATAGTTGATTCATATGTAGATGATTCATATTTCCTTTTTGTACGGAGGTACTCATGCTTGTAGACAGAGCCAGAATAGAGATCGTGTCCGGCAAGGGCGGAAACGGGTGTGTATCCTTTCGCCGCGAGCCGTTTGTACCGGACGGCGGCCCGGACGGCGGCGACGGAGGTAAGGGCGGTGATGTGATCATCATGGCGGATAAGAACCTCCGCACCCTGATGGATTTCAGATATAAAAGAAAATACGTTGCCGAAAACGGCCAGGACGGAAGAAAGAAGAAATGCTTCGGCAAGAAAGGAAATGACCTGGTCATTCGTGTCCCCATGGGCACAGTTGTCACAGACGAGGAGACGGGACTCGTCATGAAGGATCTGGTCGAGGACGGCGAGTCTTTCGTTGCGGCGAAGGGCGGAAAAGGCGGAAAGGGCAATGTGCATTTCAAGAACAGTGTACGGCAGGCGCCGAATTTCGCCGAGGCAGGGAATCCGGGCAAATCCCGGGTCATCATTCTGAACCTTAAGATGATTGCTGATGTCGGTCTCGTCGGATTCCCCAATGTCGGGAAATCCAGTCTCCTGTCGGTATGCACCAGCGCCAGTCCTAAGATCGAAAATTACCATTTTACGACGATCGATCCGAATCTAGGGGTCGTAAATATCCATGACACCAGTTTCGTCATGGCAGATATCGCAGGCATTATTGAGGGAGCCCATGAGGGACTGGGACTGGGACTCCGGTTCCTGAAACACATTGAACGAACAAGAGTACTGATCCATGTGGTAGATGCATCTGGAAGCGAAGGCCGGGATCCCATTGAAGATTTCGACACGATCAACAGGGAACTGGCAAGCTACAGCGAGAAAGTTGCGTCCAAACCGATGATCGTTGCAGCGAATAAGATCGACCTGACCGATGAGGATGATCCGGACTACCAGAAATTCGTCAAGCACGTTACCGACCTGGGTTATCCCGTATTCCCCATATCCGCCCCGATCCGGTACGGCGTGGACGATCTCCTGAATGCTGCCCTGAACACACTTCAGCGCACATTGGAAGAACCGGAGCCGGAAGAGGAAATTGAATACTTTGACTTTGATGCGGACGATACGGATCCTGACTACCGCAACGTGGAAATCATCCGGGAAGACGACGCATGGGTCCTGACGGGCAAGCAGCTCATGAAGATTTTCAACTCCACTAATTTCAATGATTTTGGATCACTTCGGTATCTCTATAAATACATTGAAAAGCGGGGCGTGATTTCCAAACTTCAGGAAATGGGTATCGAAGAGGGCGATACGATCCGCATTGACGACTATGAATTTGAATACTGGGATGAGTATTGATATGAACAAACGTTTGAATCAGGAACAATGTTATCGTTACTTTCGTGAAAATCACACGCCGCCCCATGTGATCATGCACTGCATGGCAGTAAGCCGTACCGCCGTACGCATTGCAGAGGAGCTGAACAGGCATGGCTATGATCTGGATGTGGAACTGATCCGCTATGCTGCACTGATCCATGATGTATGCAGAAAGACAGAGGATCACGACCAGGCTGCAGCTGACATGCTGGAGCGGGACGGTTACATTGACGAGGCGCCGATCGTCCGCGCGCATATGCATTACCAGTTCACGAAAGGCGATGATTACAGTGAAACGGATATGGTATGCCTCGGTGACCGTACGGTTACGGAACACACTTATGTAGGTTGTGACCGGCGTTTTGACTATCTGCTTAAGAAGCGGGACGTTACGCCGGAGCGGATCGCTCACATGGAAAAGGCGAAGGCGGAAATCCATCGCTTTATCTCCGGTATAGAAGAGAAAATCGGGTGCCCGCTGGACAGCCTTTTTCTGCCATCCATGGACCATATCCTGCGCCAGGTAGAGAAGCCGGCCCGTTATACCGGCGGCGAAATCAATTCCATAAGAAAAGATCCCCGGGATGTCCGCCTTCGATTTGCTTTCGCGTTCCCGGATCTCTACGAGATCGGCATGTCCTATATGGGGCTGCAGATCATTTATCATATTATTAACAGCGATCCGGATCTCAGTTGCGAGCGAGTCTTTGCCCCTGCTCCCGATATGGAGCAGCATCTGCGTGACGCCGGCTACCCCCTGTTCACCCTGGAGAACCGTACACCTGTCGCGGAAATGGACGCGGTTGGTTTCACGCTGCAGTACGAAATGTCCTTTACCAACATACTGAACATGCTGGAACTGGCTCATATGCCTCTTCACGCCTGCGACCGGGGAGAACAGTTCCCCCTGGTACTGGCCGGCGGACCCTGTGCTTTCAATCCGGAGCCTCTGGCAGACTTTATTGATGCCTTTCTCATCGGTGACGGCGAGGAGATGCTGCCCCAGGTGCTTCACCTGATCGCCGATGCCCGGAAGCAAGGCATGTCGAAAGAGGAAACACTTCAGAAGATCGCTTCGGTAAAGGGCGTGTATGTTCCCCGGTTTTACGAGCCTGTATACAGAAGTGACGGGAGCATCTCTGAGATCCGCAGGCTGACGGATGCCGTACCTGCGCGGGTGGAAAAGGCGCTGGTCGAGGATCTGGATCAGGCGGATTTTCCGGTCAGGACCATAGTGCCTCTGATCGAGACTGTCCATGACCGCTGTGTTGTGGAAACGTTCCGCGGCTGTACCCGGGGATGCCGTTTCTGCCAGGCAGGAATGATATACCGTCCGGTCCGGGAGCGATCCCGGGAATCGATCATGAACATCGCCAGACAGCAGCTGGCTGAAACAGGTCATGACGAACTGTCCATACTCTCACTTTCTACAAGTGATTATTCGGATTTTGAGGGGATGACGATGGATCTCATGCAATACTGCAGCCGCCGCAATGTATCACTTTCCCTTCCTTCGCTGAGACTGGATTCCTTTTCGTTCCAGGTCCTTAACGAGATCCAGAAATATAAGAAATCCGGCCTGACATTTGCACCGGAGGCAGGCACACAGCGTCTCAGGGACGTGATCAACAAAGGCATAACCGAGCAGGATATCTACAGTGCGGTGGAACAGGCTATAGAACTGGGCTGGCGCCACGTCAAACTGTATTTTATGATCGGCCTTCCCGGTGAAACGGATGAAGATCTGGATGGTATTGCGGAAATTGCCCGTAACGTGGTGGCGATCCACCGCCGGTCCGGTAAGGGAGGCCGGTTTAATGTTACGGTGAGCATCTCAAACTTCGTTCCCAAGGCTCATACGCCATTCCAGTGGTTCGGTCAGGATTCCACAGAGGAATTCAGCCGGAAGCACCAGTATCTTACGGAACGTCTGAAGATAAAGGGGGTTACATTCAGCTATCATAATGATGCGGTAAGCACATGTGAAGCCATATTTGCCAGAGGCGACCGGCGCTGCGGAGAGCTGCTTGAGGCTGCCCATAATGCCGGATGCCGCTTTGACGGCTGGAGCGAATACTTTGACCGTGACAAATGGAAACAGGTTCTGAAGGACTGGGATATAGATTACCGCTTCTATACGCAGCGGGCCCGCAGCACGGAGGAGATCCTGCCCTGGAGCATCATAGACAGCGGTGTCAGTGATGATTTCCTCATGAGTGAAAACAAGAGAGCAATGCAGGCACAGATAACGCCGGACTGCCGCAGAGGATGCGAGGGGTGCGGTATAAACCAGAGAACGGTCTGCAGTCAGGAGGGCATTTATGTATAGGTATGTGGTTACATTCTCTAAGAGCGGACCGATCCGCTATATTTCCCACCTGGATATGCTCCGGCTGTTCAAGCGGGCCTTTCGCAGGGCGGACATTGAGCTTGCCTACAGCCACGGATATAACCCGCATCCCAAAATGGGATTTGCTCAGCCACTGTCCCTTGGATATGATGCGGAGGGGGAATATCTGGAGGTGGAAACATCAGAACCGGTAAGCCGGCGCAGAATGACAGAACGTCTGCAGGACGCGCTTCCTGAGGACGTTCGCATCGTTGACGCCGGAAGGATCGCAGACGGTCAGAAATCTCTGGCAGCGTCAGTGGACGGCGCCATATACAGTGTCGATTATCCGCTGCCTTATGATGCTGTGGATATGGATCCGGTAATTGAGGCTTATCTTGCCCAGGACAGCATCATGGCTCTTAAGCGCCAGAAGAAGACGAAGCAGATGAAAGAAACCGATATTCGTTCCAAAATACGAAGGATCCAGGCGGTTAAGAATGAAAATCAGAACCTGCGTCTGGTCATGGAGCTGGACTGCGGCAGCGCCTCCAATCTCAGCCCCGAGCTGGTGATAAGCACATTTGATCCTTTTGCCTCGATCAACTGCGAACGCTATGAACTGGATGTCTGCAGAAATAAATTAATATTGCCTGTTGACTATTCCATACAGCTGTTGTAAAATATCGATATCTTAATTACATATTTTACCAAACGAATGGAGGCTACCATGGATAAACTACATGAGCTGGCTGAAAAATGGAAAGATAACAGGAAACTGATACATACAGCTGCGGTGATAATCGTGATTATCGCCGCAGTTTTCATTTTTGGGCCATTTGAGAAAAGCAGCACAATTACCGTAGCCGACAAGCCATCGGCTGCATCATCGGAATCTTCCTCAGCGGAAAGCAGCCAGCCATCCGATGAAGCCAGCGGCAGCCTTTATGTCGATGTAGGGGGTGAAGTAAAGGATCCGGGTGTTTACGAGCTCCCAGCCGGCGCACGGGTATTCGACGGCATAGAGAAGGCGGGAGGACTGACAGGAAAAGCGGATACATCACTGATCAACCAGGCGGAGCGAGTGAAAGACGGACAGAAGATCTTTGTGCCCCGGAAAGGAAAAGCAGGCCAGTCAGGAAGCGGTGCATCATCCGCCCAGACATCTATATCTTCCGGAACGTCCTCCGGTGCCGGCTCCTCTGCATCATCCGCCGGAAGCGCCGGGGGAAAGATAAACATAAATACTGCGGACAGCGCGGCACTGCAGCAGATCAGCGGCGTAGGCCCTGTAACAGCCCAGAAAATCATAGAGTATCGCGAACAGAACGGCGGTTTTCAGAAAATCGAGGATCTGATGAATGTCAGCGGCATCGGTGAGAAGACCTTCGCAAAGCTTAAGAGCAGCATCACAATTTAGACTTCATTCCATAATGATCGTCAAAACCGTACCTGATTTCCGTGTATATACAAATATTCTGTTTACTGCTATAATACATATAAATTATCTATTTCTGACATTTATTATAAATATACATAAATGTGAAATAATGCAATAAGTTTAATTTGAGAGGAGACGGTTATGTATTACTTTAATGAGAATATCACTGCAAATGAGATGGCTATCCTGGTGATCCGTGTCACAAGCAGACTAGGCATACCTAAATCTCTTATCGGCTATAAGTACCTTTGTGAAGGGCTGATACTCATTGCCGCGAATATAGATCTTATTTACAATGCTACGAACGAATTTTATCCGGCGATCGCGGAAATGAACGGGGTATCATCCAACAGCGTGCAGAAAGGACTCAGTAAAGTGATCGCTGCAGTCTGGGCCAGTCCCAGTGAAGAAATGAAACAGATATTTGCCGGCTACGGAATATGTGAAAACAGCAGGCCGCCGAAAACCATAGAATTTATTGCCTCAGTATACGCCTATATCATTCTTGAAAGAAAGAAGTAAGGCTGTTAAAATAGAAGCTGCGCCGGCAGTGGCTTGAATCACTGACCGCAGTTTTTATTTTATTATCGGCATGGATTTCGGACAGGAGACGAGAGCATGATTACGAAGGATAAGATCGACAGGATCAATGAACTGGCACATAAGGCAAAGGAAGCGGAACTGACAGCAGAAGAACTGAAAGAGCAGGCAGCTCTCCGCAGGGAGTACATCGACGCATTTAAGGAAAACCTCCGGGCGCAGCTGGACAATATAGAATTCGTCGATGAAAAAAAGTAATCTTTATTTGTTTGAACTTACCTTATCAAGGTATAAACACTACGTAAGCGTTGATGGAGCTCAGAGAGCGGCCATTATAATATAAAAGGAGTAATAGTAACAATGAGTGACAACAGAAGAGTCTATCTGGATTATTCAGCGACTACACCTGTTAAAAAGGAAGTCCTGGATACGATGATACCGTATTTTACAGAAAACTTCGGAAATCCATCGAGTTTATATACCATCGGTCTGGAGTCCAAAGCAGCAATCGATCATGCCAGAGAACAGGTTGCAGGGCTGATCGGGGCCAAGCCGTCAGAAGTATATTTCACCGGCGGCGGCAGCGAATCGGACAACTGGGTTCTGGAAAGCATTGCAAATGATATGAAAGCCAAGGGAAAAGGAAAGCATATCATCACAAGCAGGATCGAGCATCATGCGGTTTTATACACGTGCCAGTTCCTGGAGAAGAACGGCTACGACGTCACATATCTGGATGTCGATGAAGAAGGCTTTGTATCCCCTGAGGATCTGGAAAAGGCAATCAGGGATGATACGATCCTGGTCAGCATCATGTTCATAAATAACGAGATCGGAACGATCGAACCGATAAAGGAACTCGCTGAGGTTGCTCACAGACATAACATCCTGTTCCACACAGACGCGGTTCAGGCAATCGGAAATACGGCGATCGATGTTCATGAGATGGGAATCGATCTCATGTCCATGTCCTCCCACAAGATTTACGGTCCGAAGGGAGAGGGCGCTTTGTACTGCCGCAGGGGCATTCGGATCCCCAGCTTTATTCACGGCGGAGCCCAGGAAAACGGAAAGCGGGCAGGTACAGAAAATCTTGCGGGTATCGTAGGATTCGGAAAAGCGGCAGAGCTTGCGACGCAGAATCTGGAGCATCACATCCAGCACTGCAGTGAACTCAGGAATTACCTGATCGAAAGAGTTATAGCGACGATTCCTGATGTGGTCGTCAACGGGCCGAAGGATATGAGCCGCCGTCATCCCGGCAACGCAAATATCACGTTTAAATATATCGAGGGAGAATCCATACTGCTTCTCCTGGACAGCTTTGGGATCGCGGTATCCACCGGATCCGCATGCTCCTCCAAGTCGCTGGAGCCGTCCCATGTACTGTCGTCCATCGGACTTTCTGATGATATTATCCACGGAACGATCCGCTTCACTGTCGGTGATATGACGACGAAAGAGGATATCGATTATGTGGTCGAAAAACTGGGAATCGTAGTAGCAAGACTGAGAGAGATCTCATCTGTAAGCGCTGAGAAAGGTTGGTAAACTATGGGATTATATAACGATAAAGTAATGGATCATTTTATGCACCCTAGAAATGTAGGGGAGATCGAGAACGCGGACGGAACCGGCGTTTACGGCAGCCCAGTGTGCGGCGATATGATGCAGGTTCAGATCAAGGTAAAGGATGATATTATCACCGACGCCAAATTTAAGACGTTCGGCTGCGGCAGCGCCATTGCGTCTTCCAGCATGGCAACAGAGATGATCATCGGCAAGACCGTTGAGGAAGCTCTCGAGATCAGCAACAAGACGATCGTTGACGAACTGGGCGGATTGCCTGCTGTCAAGCTTCACTGTTCTGTACTGGCAGATCACGCGATCAAATCCGCAATTTATGACTATGCCCAGAAAAACGGCAAGACATATAAAGGACTGGAGGGTTTTGATCCGGACGCAGATGATGACGACGAGCAGTAACTGGATCAGTTGATAACATAGTGATCAAGCAGTTTGCGGTTTCCATCGCAGACTGCTTTTTTTAAGTATTGAATTGAACAAAGCCAGGGTTTGTAGTATGATATTTTATATTGGCATCATACGAATATCGAGACTATTCAGGAACATTCAGCCTCGTTTCGCCTGACAGATTATTATAAAGGAGTAGTTACACCGATGGAAAAACTGGGTTTAAACGAAATTAGAACACTGTTTCGTGATTTTTATGTGAGCAAGGGTCATTACCCGGGGAAAAGCGCATCGCTGATTCCCAAAAATGATAAGTCCCTGCTGATCATCAACTCCGGAATGGCGCCTCTCAAACCGTATTTCTCAGGGCAGGAGATTCCTCCTTCCAAGAGAATGACCACATGTCAGAAATGTATCCGTACAGGAGACATCGACAATGTCGGTCTGACCAGCAGACACGGAACATTCTTCGAGATGCTGGGGAACTTTTCATTTGGTGATTATTTTAAGAAAGAATCGCTGACCTGGGGCTGGGAATTCATTACGGAAGTCCTGAAAATGCCCACAGATCGGATCTGGGCAACCATTTATAAAGACGATGATCAGGCTTATGAGATCTGGCGCAGCCTTGGTCTTCCCGATGAGCGGATCGTCCGCCTTGGGAAGGAAGACAACTTCTGGGAAATCGGCCTGGGACCCTGCGGACCGGATTCGGAGATTTTCTATGACCGCGGACCGGAATACGGACCGGATGATTTTCTGGAGGGCGTTGAGTCTGACCGGTACATTGAGTTCTGGAACCATGTATTCACGCAGTTTTCCAAAGAAGAGGACGGATCCTATTCTAACCTGGCTCATCCGAATATTGATACCGGCATGGGGCTGGAGCGGATCGCAGGGATTATGCAGGGCGTACTGTCCATATTTGATGTAGATACTGTCCGCCATATTCTGGACGGTGTCGTTGAACTGTGCGGCGTTCCCTATGAGTCCGGCAATGATAAAGCGAATGTTTCGATCCGTATTATCACAGACCATCTCCGGTCCACTGTTTTCATGATCGCAGATAATATCACGCCTTCTAATGAAGGCAGGGGATATGTTCTCCGCCGCCTGATCCGGAGAGCCGCCCGCCACGGACGCATGCTCGGCATTCAGCAGGGATTCCTTTCCGGTCTGGCGGACAAGGTGATCGAGGTTTCCGGTGAAGCTTATCCGGAGCTGGTAGAGAAGCAGGATTATATCAAGAATATCATCACCGCTGAGGAAAAACAGTTCTCCCAGACCCTGGACCAGGGAGAGTCTATCATAGAAGAATATATAGAAGATATGAAGAAGGCCGGCAGCACCGTACTCAGCGGCGACCGCGCGTTTAAGCTCTATGATACCTATGGATTCCCGCTGGAGCTTACCCAGGAGATCCTTACAGAAAACGGCATGAGCTGCGATGCAGACGGGTTTAATGACTGTATGCAGAAGCAGAAGGATACATCCCGCCGGGGAAGAAAAAATACGGAGGATATCAGCTGGGAGGAAGGCGGCGTGACAGCAGATGTTCCGCCTACGGAATTCACCGGATATGATCATTACGAGGACGATGGTAAGATACTGGCGATGTATCTCGGTGTGGAAAAGACAGAAACTGCCGATGCCGGGGATAATGTAATCATTTATCTTGACCGTACGCCGTTTTACGCAGAAGGAGGCGGTCAGATATACGATACAGGAATTATGTCAACCGATAATGGCGAAGTACTGATAAAGTCTGTGGAAAAATCCAAAGGAATCTTTGCTCATAAAGGAACTGTGATCCAGGGAACAGTACACAGCGACGATACCGTACACTGCGCCATTGATGTCGTCAGGAGAAATAAGACTGCCCGCAACCATACGGCGACTCATCTCCTTCAGAAGGCGCTGCGGGAGGTCCTGGGCGGCCATGTGGAACAGGCAGGTTCCTATGTCGATGACAGGGAACTCCGGTTTGACTTCAATCACTTCCAGGCAGTAACGCCTGAGGAACTTGCACAGGTCGAACAGATCGTCAACGACAAGATCTGCCGCTTCATCCCTGTGGAAACTTCCGAGAAATCGCTGGAAGAGGCGAAAGCAATGGGAGCCATGGCTTTGTTCGGAGAAAAATATGGTGATACCGTCCGGGTCATAGACTGCGGCGGATGGAGCATCGAACTCTGCGGCGGTACTCATGTAGCGAACATCGGGCAGATTGGTTCGCTGAAGATCATCAGTGAGCAGGGCGTCGCCTCTGGAACACGCAGGATCACTGCAGTGACCGGCACAGGCGTACTGGATGCGGCGAAACAGGCAGATGCGGTAATTTCCAATGTTTCTGCCTCGCTCAAATCAAAGACGAACAATGTGGAGACCCGGGCGGCATCCGTCATGAACGAACTAAAGGAAGCGAAAAACGAACTGGAAGAGTTCAAGAAGGCGGCCATGGGATCCGCCTCGGATGAGCTTGTGACATCCGCCCGCACGATCGGTGATATCCGCCTGATCACGAAAGAATTCCAGGATTATAACATCGCCGATCTGCGCAGTCTGTCTGACGATATCAAGAAAAACAACAAGGGCGTTGTCATGGTATTTGCAGCTGTCAGCGGGGGTAAGGTTACCATGCTCGTATCTGTCACCGATGATCTGGTAGAGAAGGGGATCCACGCCGGAAAGATGATAAAGCAGATCGCGGCAAAAGTCGGCGGCGGAGGCGGCGGAAAGGCTGATATGGCGCAGGCTGGAGGCAAAAATCCCGCGGGAATTTCCGATGCATTTATGGTTGCAGAACAACTTCTGTCATAGTATAATATTGTCAGACCCTAGTCGGTCGGGAAGTTAGGAGGTCGTAAGATGGAGAAGAAGACAATTATGTTCGACGCGTCCAAGGCGCAGCAGAGAACGACCAGAGAGGTTTTGGAGATCGTCTATGAGGCTCTGGAGGAAAGAGGATATAACGGCATCGACCAGATGGTAGGCTATATTCTTTCCGGCGACCCTTCCTATATCACCAGTCACAATAATGCAAGGCTGATGATCAGCCGAATTGACAGAGATGACCTTCTGGAAGAGATCCTTAAGGATTATCTCAGAAAGTAAGAGCGAATAAAAGAGGTGGGTTTTTTAACCTGCCTTTTTTTCTTGAAAGGGACATGTTTTATGAGAAAAATCGGCCTGGACGTAGGTGATAAGACCATAGGCATTGCAGTCAGCGACCCGCTGGGTGTGACAGCCCAGGGAATTACAACGCTGGAACGGGTGGGCATACGGAAGGATGCCGGAAAGGTACTGGATCTTGTCCGTGAATATGACTGCGACACCATCGTCGTGGGTCTGCCCATCAGCATGAACGGGGATGACAGCGAACAGACGCGGAAGGTCAGAGATTTCCGCCAGATGCTGGAGAATAAGATGCGAAGCACCGCCATGAAGGGCATAGACGTTGTCTGGCAGGATGAACGGCTGACCACGGTCCAGGCGGAGCGCGTACTCATCGAGGCAGACCTGAGCCGCCGAAAACGGAAGCAGGTGATCGACAAGCAGGCTGCTGTCATTATCCTGCAGACGTATCTGGATTCTCTTTAATTCAAAACGTTTTTAATTCAAATTGTCTTTCAATCAGGTTATCATATCACCGGGTCCTGCCCGGATTGGAAACGGAGGAAATAACATGAAAAAAGTCGGAATTATTATGGGAAGCGACAGTGATCTTCCTGTTGTTGAAAAATCAATGTTTGCTCTGGATGAGCTCGATGTACCCTATGAGGTCCATGTTTTCTCGGCTCACCGTACACCGGCAGAAGCAAGAGATTTTGCTGAAAATGCGGCGGATCGCGGATTTGGCGTGATCATTGCCGCAGCAGGCAAGGCTGCCCACCTTGCGGGCGTCATTGCTTCCTGCACGACGCTGCCGGTCATCGGGATCCCCATCAAGTCATCCACCATGGATGGCCTGGATTCTCTGCTTTCTACGGTCCAGATGCCCAGCGGCATTCCAGTAGCCACCGTAGCGATTGACGGCGCCAAGAACGCAGCGATCCTGGCAGCCCAGATTCTGGCACTGGGCGATGACAGCCTGACCCAGCGTCTGAAGCAGCAGCGCAGCGACGCTGCTGCAGAAGTTCTTAAGAAGAACAAACGCGTAGAAGAAGAATATAATCACTAGTTTAAGAGCGGAGGAAGAAATGAGTAAGAGCTTCAGCGAGAGTTACAAGGCTGCAGGTGTCGATATCACTGCAGGATACAAATCCGTAGAACTGATGAAAAAACACATTGCCCGGACGATGGCCTTTGGCGACACGGCGGATATCGGCGGATTCGGCGGCCTGTTCCACCTGGACATGACAGGGATCAGTGATCCTGTCCTTGTCAGCGGAACGGACGGCGTAGGCACCAAATTAAAGCTTGCATTCCTTATAGACAAGCACGATACCGTAGGCATCGACTGCGTTGCTATGTGCGTCAATGATATTATCTGCGTAGGAGCGCGCCCCCTGTTCTTCCTGGACTATATCGCCTGCGGAAAGAATTATCCGGAAAAGATCGCCCAGATTGTCAGCGGCGTAGCGGAGGGATGCGTACAGTCTGAATCTGCCCTGATCGGAGGCGAAACGGCAGAGATGCCCGGCTTCTACCCGGAAGATGAATACGACCTTGCGGGATTTGCCGTTGGAGTCGTAGACAAATCCAAGGTGCTGAATAAAGAAACGATCACCGCCGGCGATGTACTGATCGGTCTGCCATCCTCCGGTGTCCATTCCAATGGATTTTCCCTTGTGCGGAAGGTCTTCGACGTAGAGAATGCGGATCTGAGCCAGAAGCCGGAAGAACTGGGCGGCGCTTCTCTGGGTGAAACACTCCTGACGCCCACGAAGATCTATGTCAAACCCATGCTGAAGCTCTTTGACGCGGTAACGGTTAAATCCGTCGCCCATATTACCGGCGGAGGATTTTATGAGAATATTCCCAGGAGCCTTCCCGCAGGGAAAGGCGTCCGCATCGAACGCAGCGCTGTTCGCGTACTGCCCATATTTGATCTCATAGCAAAAGAAGGAAATATCCCTGAGAGAGATATGTTCAATACATATAACATGGGTGTGGGCATGACATGCATCGTTTCGCCGGAAGATGCCGATAAGGCACTGGAAGTTCTTCAGTCAGCCGGTGAGGAAGCATACGTCCTGGGAGAAGTGACAGATTCCGAAGAAAGTGTAGTGATATGCTGAAACAGAAAACGAAGATCGCCGTCATGGTTTCCGGCGGCGGGACGAATCTCCAGGCACTGATCGACGCTCAGAAGCGGGGAGATCTGCACAGCGGTGAGATCGTACTGGTGGCTGCCAGCAACAGCAATGCCTACGCGCTGACCCGCGCAGAACAGAATGGGATCGAGACGATGGTCATGAGTGACGAGCCTTCTCTGATCCGGTCTTTTCGTGAAAGGGGAATCCAGCTCATCATCCTTGCCGGATTCCTGAAGATCCTCAGCCCGGAATTCATCAGGGAATATCCGAACCGAATCATCAATGTCCACCCATCCCTCATTCCTTCGTTCTGCGGCAAGGGATGCTACGGTCTTCATGTTCATGAGAAGGCCCTTGCCTACGGCGTAAAGGTAACGGGAGCAACCGTCCACTACGTTAATGAGATTCCTGACGGCGGACAGATCATTTTTCAGAAGGCAGTAGACGTAGAAGACGGAGATACGCCGGAAAAGCTGCAGCGCAGAGTCATGGAGCAGGCAGAATGGAAACTCCTTCCTGCGGCCGCAGAAATGGTCAGCCGGAAGATTATGGAGGAAGACGCATGAATGTATACGAGATGAAAACGATCGGCCAGCGGATCGCCGGCAATCCCTATGTGGGAAGAGGCATAATTATCGGATGTTCCGATGACGCAAAGAAGGCGGTCACTGCTTATTTTATCATGGGACGTTCGGAAAACAGCCGCAACCGGGTCTTTGTTGAACAGGGAAAGGATCTCATGATCAAACCTTTTGATGAGTCCAAAGTAGAAGACCCCTCGCTGATCATTTACTACCCGATCCGCGTAAACGGCGATAAGCTCATCGTAACAAACGGCGACCAGACGGATACCGTCAACGACTTCCTGAACCAGGGCGGTACATTTGAAGAAGCACTGCGCACCCGGGAGTTCGAGCCGGACGGTCCGAACTGGACTCCCAGAATCAGCGGCATGATCGATTTCGGCGGGGCGGATTCCTTTACTTATAAGATGAGTATCCTGAAGAGCTCAGATCCGGACGGAACAGCATGCAGCAGATATTTCTTTGAATATCCCGCGCTTACCGGCGTCGGTCATTTTATCCATACATATGTGACTGACGGTTCCCCGATTCCCACATTCCTCGGCGAGCCGGAGAGAATTTCCATTCCTTCTGATATCGATGAATTTACGGAAGATATCTGGAACAATCTGAATCAGGATAATAAAGTATCGCTGTATGTGCGCTATTATGACATGTTCACGGACACCGTGGAAAACCGTCTTATCAACAAACATGAGCTGGAGGACTGACGATGAAAGAATTTGAACTGAAATACGGATGCAACCCCAACCAGAAGCCTGCCCGCATCTACATGGATGACGGCAGTGATCTTCCGGTAGAGATTCTGAACGGAAGACCGGGGTATATCAACTTCCTCGATGCTTTTAACAGCTGGCAGCTTGTAAAGGAACTGAAAGAAAGCCTCAATATGACAGCCGCCACTTCCTTTAAGCACGTAAGCCCCACATCCGCCGCCGTGGGCGTACCTATGAGCGATACCCTGAAAAAGGCATGTTTCGTTGATGACATTGAGGGACTGGATGATTCCCCCCTCGCTACGGCTTATGCCAGAGCCAGGGGAACGGACCGCATGTCCTCCTACGGCGACTGGATTGCACTCAGCGATGTCTGCGACGTGACGACGGCGACGATAATCAAGCGGGAGGTTTCCGACGGTGTCATCGCTCCGGGATACACGCCGGAAGCGCTGGAACTGCTGAAAGGCAAGAAAAGGGGCAATTATAACATCATACAGATCGATCCTGCTTATATCCCTGCAGCCCAGGAACATAAACAGGTATTCGGCGTTACATTTGAGCAGGGCAGAAACAATTACTCTGTGAAGAAAGAGGATTTTACGAATATCGTCACCAGGAACAAAGACCTGTCTGACGAGGCCCGCAGAGACCTGGTTATTGCGCTGATCACGCTGAAATATACCCAGTCCAATTCCGTTGCCTATGCTAAGGACGGACAGGCCATCGGCGTCGGAGCAGGGCAGCAGTCCCGCATCCACTGCACGAGACTTGCCGGAAGCAAGGCGGATTTCTGGCACCTCCGCCAGTCTGACCGTGTGATCAATCTTCCGTTCCGCGATGATATCGGCCGAGCGATCCGCGACAATACCATCGACGTTTATCTCGGCGAAGAGTATCAGGATGTCCTGAAGGACGGCGTATGGCAGACCCTGTTCACAGAGCAGCCAAAACCCTTTACCAGACAGGAGCAGAAGGAATACCTCGCCGGGATCACCGGTGTAGCCCTGGGCAGCGACGCATTCTTCCCCTTCGGAGACAATATTGAACGGGCACACAAGAGCGGCGTAAGCTATGTTGCCCAGCCCGGCGGTTCTATCCGGGATCAGAATGTCATCGATACCTGTGATGCTTATGATATGGTCATGGCGTTCACAGGGATGCGGCTGTTCCATCACTAAGAGAAACCGATAAGCAGTACAGAAGAAAGGATACAGAAATATGAACATTATGGTTATCGGAGGAGGCGGCCGGGAGCATGCCATCATCCGAAAAATAAAAGAAAGCCCGCTGGCGGATCATATCTATGCGCTGCCGGGCAACGGCGGCATGGCTGCAGACGCAGAGTGTGTGCCTATCGGCGCGGAGGATCTTGATGCGATTGTAGCGTTTGCCGAGAGCCATCCTGTGGATTATGCCATCGTCGCGCCGGACGATCCTCTGGTCATGGGGCTCGCCGATCGGCTGACGGAGAAGGGGATCCCCTGCTTCGGACCCAGCAAAGATGCCGCGATCATCGAGGGAAGCAAGGCATTTTCCAAGGAACTGATGAAAAAATACGGCATTCCCACCGCGGAATACGAAATATTTACAGACGCAGAGGACGCCATGAACTACGTCGAGTCATGCAAGATCCCTGTTGTCGTCAAGGCAGACGGTCTGGCTAAGGGCAAGGGCGTCATCATCGCCCAGACCCGGGAAGAAGCCAAAGACGCAGTCACGTCCATGATGGAGGACAGGATTTTCGGCGAGAGCGGAAGCTGCGTCGTCATAGAGGAGTTTCTGGAAGGACCGGAAGTGTCTGTTCTCAGCTTTACCGACGGCAAGACGCTGATCCCCATGGTTTCCTCCATGGATCACAAGAGAGCCCTGGACGGCGATCTGGGACCGAATACCGGCGGCATGGGCACCGTCGCTCCCAACCCCTATTACACACCGGAGATCGACGAACGATGCAGAGAAGAAATCTTCCTGCCCACAATGATCGCCATGAATAAAGAAGGACGGACGTTTAAAGGCTGCCTGTACTTTGGCCTGATGATCACAGCAGACGGACCGAAAGTCATAGAATACAACTGCCGCTTCGGAGATCCGGAGACCCAGGTTGTCCTTCCGCTGCTGGACAGCGACCTCCTGGATATCATGATGCATGTAACAAAGGGCACTCTGGACGAGGCAGAGGTAAACTTTGCCGATGACGCGGCATGCTGCGTTGTCATGGCATCCAAGGGCTATCCCCGCTCTTACGAGAAGGGCTGTCTGCTGGAAATCCCGGATGACCTGAAAAATGTTTATGTTGCCGGCGCCCGGAAGGGTGACGACGGCAGACTCTATTCCGACGGAGGAAGAGTCCTCGGCGTTACGGAGCGTGGGAGCAGCATCAGTGAAGCCATAGACAAAGCCTATGCTTCTGTCAAACGCATAACATTTACAAACGGCTTTTACAGAAAAGACATCGGGGCAAGGGCACTGAAAGCATTGGAGGACTAGGAATGGTATACAGGATCTATGTAGAAAAGAAAGCGGAATTCGCCAGTGAAGCAGAATCCCTGAAAAAAGAGCTGATCAGCCTGTTCGGCATGACCGGTCTGAAACATCTGAGAATCGTCAACCGCTACGATGCAGAGAACCTGCCGGAGGAGCTCTTTAATCAGTCCGTCGATACGGTCTTTTCCGAGCCGCAGGTGGACATCGCTTCCGGAGAACTCCAGTACGATGAGAACGATAAGGTATTCGCTGTGGAATATCTTCCGGGACAGTTTGACGCCCGTGCATCCTCCGCAGCGGAGTGCATCCAGCTCATATCCAAATCCGAGCGGCCGGACATCCGCAGCGCCAGGATCTATATCCTCAGCGGTGAGCTGACAGAAAATGATCTGGAAGAAGTAAAGAAATACGTCATCAACCCGGTGGAAGCCCGTGAAGCCTCCCTGGCTCCTTTTGATACACTGAAAGTCAATTACGAGATTCCCACAGAAGTGGAAACCATTACTGGATTCGACGAACTGGACGAAAAAGGTCTGGAAGAGTTCCTGACATCCCGGGGTCTTGCCATGGACGTGGCTGACCTTCGGTTCTGCCAGGATTATTTCCGGTCAGAGAAAAGGGATCCGACCATTACAGAGATCCGCGTGATCGATACTTACTGGTCCGATCACTGCCGTCATACCACGTTCAATACGACCATCGACAGCGTTAAATTTGAGGATCCGGAAATAGAAGCGACTTATCAGGATTACCTCAGCACCCGCAGTGAGCTGAACCGGACCAAACCCATCAACCTGATGGATATCGGCACCCTGGCTGCCAAATATCTGAAATCAAAGGGACTGCTGGATAAACTGGACGCTTCCGAAGAAATCAACGCATGCACGGTTAAAATGGATGTGAACGTTGACGGTAAAACGGAGAAGTGGCTGCTTCTCTTTAAGAATGAGACCCACAACCATCCGACGGAGATCGAGCCGTTCGGCGGCGCCGCCACATGTATCGGAGGCGCTATCCGCGACCCACTTTCCGGCAGAAGCTATGTTTACGGCGCCATGCGTGTTACAGGCGCCGCAGATCCGCTGACGCCGATCTCTGAGACTCTGGAAGGGAAACTGCCCCAGCGGAAGATCGTAACGACTGCCGCTGACGGTTACAGCTCCTACGGCAATCAGATCGGTCTCGCTACCGGCCAGGTCGACGAGGTTTACCATCCCGGCTATGTGGCTAAGCGCATGGAAGTCGGCGCGGTGATCGCCGCTGCTCCCGCGGAAAACGTCCGCAGGGAACGGCCTGCTGCCACAGACATCGTTATCCTGCTGGGCGGCAGAACAGGCAGGGACGGCTGCGGCGGAGCAACAGGCTCCTCCAAGAAACACACACTGGAATCCCTGGAAACATGCGGAGCAGAAGTGCAGAAGGGCAATGCTCCCGAGGAGCGCAAGCTGCAGAGACTTTTCCGCAATCCGGAAGCATCCCGCATGATCAAGCGCTGCAATGACTTTGGCGCCGGCGGTGTATCCGTTGCGATCGGCGAACTGGCAGACGGTCTTGATATCGATCTCAATAAGGTTCCCAGAAAATATGACGGACTGGACGGCACAGAACTGGCGATCTCCGAATCTCAGGAACGTATGGCTGTCGTCGTATCCGCCGATGATGCGGACCGCTTCTGTGAGCTCGCTTACCAGGAGAATCTGGAGGCGACGAAGGTCGCTGTTGTGAAGGACGAGCCCTACCTCCGCGAGTACTGGAACGGACAGGCCATCGTCAATATTTCCCGCGCTTTCCTGGACACAAACGGCGCAGAGAAGCATATCGATATAGAAATACCCATGCACAGTGATTTCCAGAAAAAGGTCGGAGAAGACTTTGTTCAGGAATACACAAACCTGGCATCGGATCTGAATGTGTGCTCCAAGCGCGGTCTTTCCGAGGAGTTCGACTCTACCATCGGCGCAGGCTCTGTCATGATGCCTTTCGGCGGAAAGTACCAGCGGACGCCGGTTCAGTCCATGGTCAACCTGATCAGCGTAGAGAAAAAGCATACCGATACATGCTCCCTGATGTCCTGGGGCTTCAACCCGGATATCTCCAGCGCAAGCCCGTATCACGGCGCCTACCTCGCAGTGGTAGAATCCATCAGCAAACTGGTCGCGACCGGCGCATCTTATAAAGATGTATACCTTTCCTTCCAGGAGTACTTCGAGAAGCCGGGAACCGGCGCGAAGCGGTGGGGCAAACCCATGGCTGCAGTGCTCGGCGCATTCCGCGCCCAGAAGGAGCTGGGAGCAGCGGCTATAGGCGGCAAAGACTCCATGAGCGGTACCTTTGAGAATATCGATGTTCCGCCCACACTGATTTCTTTTGCCGTAACTACGGATTCCGCGGACCGGATCATCACACCGGAATTTAAGGATGCAGATGATAAAGTCATCTTGCTTACCCCGGAATACGGCGACACCGGCCTGCCCACAGGAGAATCTCTGAAGAATCTCTATCATGTGGTAGAACAGCTGGGAGACCTGGGACTGATCAAAGCCGCCTATACACCGGGATACGGCGGGATCGCCGAGGCCATCCTGAAGATGACCATGGGCAACAAGATCGGATTCACTTATAATAAAGAACTTTCTATGGAAGATATCTTCGGCTACGCCTACGGATCCTTCATTCTGGAGATCGACGGGCCGGCAGTTAAGGCGAAGAACGTCCAGGTCACGGAACTTGGGCACACCGTAGAGGAGCCGGTCCTGACATGGCAGGAGCACCAGATCGGTCTGGAATTCCTGTACGACGCTTATGAAAGCAAACTGGAACCCATATACCGCTGCAATATAGAACCTGCTCCCAGCAAGCTGGACACGTTCTATTTCAGCACAGATGAGATCGTCAAGGGACCGTCTCTGGGCGCTGCTCCCAGAGTCCTGATCCCCGTATTCCCGGGAACGAACTGCGAATATGATTCCGCCAAGGCATTCCGGGATGCAGGGGCTGAGCCGGATATCTTCGTGATAAACAACCTGACGGCAGATTCCGTTGCCGCATCTGTGGAGACATTCGCCCAGAAGATCAAGAACTCTCAGATCATCATGATCCCCGGCGGTTTCTCCGGCGGCGACGAGCCGGACGGATCCGGAAAGTTCATCACGGCTTTCTTCCGCAATCCGGAGATCGCCGACGCGGTAGCGGACCTCCTCGATGAGAGAGGCGGTCTGATGCTGGGTATCTGCAACGGCTTCCAGGCGCTGATCAAACTGGGACTCGTGCCCTATGGAAAGATCACCGAGGCAACGCCGGAAAGCGCTACACTGACATTCAACGAGATCCACCGCCACCAGTCCAAGATCGTACGCGTCCGTGTGGCATCCAATAAATCGCCCTGGATGAAGAACGTCCAGACTGGACAGATCTTCAACGTTCCGATCTCACACGGCGAAGGACGTTTCATCGCGCCGGAAGAACTGATCCGGGATCTGGCAGAAAACGGGCAGATCCTGACTCAGTACGTAGATCTTGACGGATGCGTGACAAACGATATCCAGTATAATCCGAACGGCTCCTATTTCGCCATTGAGGGCATTACGTCGCCGGACGGCAGAATCGTAGGTAAGATGGGTCATGCGGAGAGGATCGGACCGAATCTGTATAAGAATGTACCGGGAGAATACGATATGCAGATGTTCCGTTCCGCGGTAGAATATTTCAAATAAAAGCCGGTACGGGCTTTGTAGGAAAGAACAAAGGCTAATTTGTAAGGAGACAGTCCCGGCATAGCCGGGCTGTCTTCGGCAGGTAACGGAGAGAGGAGAAAGGAACCTGTAACTATGGGTAATTATTATCAGCCAGAGATCGAGACTGCATCGAGAGAGCAGATCCGGGCATGGCAGGATGAACGACTGGTGAACACGGTAAACCGGGTCTATAACAATGTAGAATATTACCGGAATCTGATGAAAGAAAAAGGGCTGGAGCCCGGGGACATCAAGGGTGTTGATGATCTTCACAAGCTCCCGTTCCTGACAAAGGCGGACCTTCGGGATGCCTATCCCTACGGACTGATGGCAGCGCCGCTGTCGAACTGCGTCAGAATCCAGTCCACAAGCGGAACCACCGGGAGAAGAGTCGTAACATTCTATACACAGAATGATATCGATATCTGGGACACCTGCTGCGCACGTGCGATCGTCGCTGCAGGCGGAACGAAGGATGATGTCTGCCAGGTCTCCTACGGCTACGGTCTTTTCACCGGCGGCGCCGGGCTCAACGGCGGCAGCCATAAAGTCGGCTGTCTGACACTGCCCATGTCCTCCGGAAATACAGACCGCCAGCTGCAGTTCATGATCGACCTCGAGGCAACGATTCTCTGCTGCACCCCTTCTTATGCAGCATATCTGGCTGAATCCATTGTCGAGCGGGGACTGAAAGACCAGATCAAACTGAAAGCCGGAATTTTCGGCGCAGAGGCCTGGAGTGAGGAAATGCGCCAGGATATCCAGAACAAGCTGGGCATCAAAGCCTATGATATCTACGGTCTTACGGAAATATCCGGCCCCGGTGTATCCTTCGAATGCGAAGAACAGACCGGAATGCATATTAATGAAGACAATTTTATTGCTGAGATCATCGACCCAGATACGGGCGAGGTGCTTCCTGACGGTGAAAAGGGCGAGCTGGTATTTACCAGCATTACCAAGGAAGCATTCCCGCTGCTCCGCTACCGGACAAGAGATATCTGTGTCCTAAGTCACGAAAAATGCTCCTGCGGCAGAACGTTCGTTAAGATGAGCAAGCCCATGGGCAGAAGCGATGACATGCTCATCGTCAAGGGCGTCAACGTATTCCCGAGCCAGATCGAGACCGTGCTCCTGAACGAGGGCTATCCTGCAAACTACCAGATCACTGTTACAAGAGAGAACAACAGCGACAAACTGGAGCTCCAGGTAGAAATGACGAACGAGATGTTCTCCGACCGTCTGTCCGAAATGGAAGGACGCCAGAAGGCACTGGTCAGCGCGCTCAAGTCCATGCTCGGCATCTATGTTGACGTACGTCTCGTAGCGCCCAAGACCATCGAGCGCAGCGAGGGCAAAGCCAAGAGAGTCATCGACAAGCGCCGCATCTAATACAGAAAGGGGACATAATAATGGATGTAAAACAGATTTCTGTATTCCTGGAAAACAAGCCGGGAGCACTGAACGAATTCGCTAAACTACTGCAGAAAAACGATATCAACATGCGGGCGCTCTGCCTAGCTGAGATCTCAGAATACGGCGTGCTCCGCCTGATCGTTAATGACACCTATGAGCTGTCTGCGCTGCTGCGGAGCGAAGGTTATATCTTCAATACGACATCCGTGCTTGCAGTAGAGATCGAGGATAAGCCGGGCAGCCTGGTATCCATACTCAGCGCCCTGGAAAACGTGGGCATCAACGTCAGCTATTCCTATGCCTTTACGTCCAAGCTTCCGGGAAAAGCATACATCATCCTTCGCGTTGATGATGTAAAAGCGGGAACAAAGGCTTTGTCCGAGGCTGGGATCCGCATGCTTACCCAGGAGGATCTGGAGAAACTGCAGTAAACGATACAGCAGTATTATTTTCCCGGCATAATTGTTTTCCTGCCATAACAGTGAAAGCAGATTTGACGTTGACAGTTTCTTCCAGGTATGTTACGATTGAGTTGGGAAACTATGGAAGCAGAGATGACGATAAACCGTTGTCTCTGTTTTTTATTGCCAAAATTCCCGGATTACGCATCAAACAGCAGCCGCAGCCTGGCTGCAGAGGAGGTGAATAGGGCAAACAGGCTGTACGTCCAAACAGCTATTGAAGGAGGGAACGAGATGTCTGATCGATCACAGCGAATCAAATTATTTCTGCCGTTTGTCCTGGTGTTGTTTTTCATAACCACCGGGGCATTATTTATTCTGATGATGGAAGATGCTCCCGTCTGGGCAGCATCACGCGCCGATTCGATCCATGCAGACGCAGTAATAGAAAAAGCAGATGCGCTGGACAGTAAATATGCGCGGGAGCATTGGAAGTATGGATGGAAGGGTTCTAAATACGGATACAGTTCAAAGCTGGTAGACTGCGCCGGGTTCTGCCGGAACGTATACGCTGCTCTTGGCGCTCCCACAGGGCACTGGTATACAAGACATGGCAGGGTCGTACACTGTGACAGGCTGACATCCGCCGGTTTCCGTTATTGGAACATCGGCGGAGATGACGGAATGAAGATCAGCGATGCAGCAAAAGGCGGTCACATCCGAAAAGGGGATATTGTAGGCTACCGCTATAAGGGAGATGACGGATCACGAACATCACTAGCCACTCATACCGAATTATTTGCCGGTAAAGTGAAAGACGGCAAATACCTTTTTTATGATTACGGGCCCAGTTTTGTGAAAAAAGGCACCGGGAAGCACTGGCGCAGGGACCGCCGCATCGGCTGCGTCATACGCTTCGGCAGAATCGATTATTCAAGCAGTTATAACGGCAGCAGCCGCGGCAGCCGCAGCGCAGACCGAGAAGACAAGAGTAAAAAAGAAGACAGTAAACGAAATACACAGAACCAGAACACCCAGAAGCAGAACCAGACCCAGAATATGAAACAGAATAACGAAACAGACCTCGAACAGAACGTAGAACAGAACATACCACAGAAGACAGAAACAGCAGATGCGAATTATGATGTTGACGGCGGCGACGCACTGGAAACGGATGATATACCGGAAGAACCAGCTGCAGAAGAAAATATCTCCGCAGACTCGTATGATTCGCAGGCAGAGAACAATCTTCCTGCAGAATCACGGGCAGTGAAAAATATAACTGAAGAATTATCGCCAGATCCAGACACCGCACGATCTGCGGGCAATATGGCAATGCTGCAGGAACTGCCACGGCAGATGCTCCGGAAATCTTTCACAGTATCTTATGACGCAGCTCCGGGGATCATGCTTGAAGACAGGAATTATAAATCCCGCTATCTGTGGGAGCAAGTTGCTGCAGGCAGCAGTCCGAGGGGCTGCACAATGACAGATGAACGAACACAGTCTGCGGCAGACGGCTGGTATTGCAGCAGAGATCTGATGATCGACGGGAAATACATTCCTGCGGGATGCGTGTTCAGCAGTGCTTATTTGAAAAAAATTATCGTTTCGACAGATCTTCATCTGACAGCAGCCGGCTGTACGGCGGGGGAAGCGGCAGAAGAGGGCGCAAAGTTACGTTAGAAGCGGAAAGAACCACGTGAAATCGCGGAGCCGTAACTATTCCTAAAATCATAATTTTGGGAATAGTTATGAACCGAACCAGGTATAGCAAACGAAAATAAGCGCCCCGAACCATTTTGCAATCGGCGTGATGCGGTTTGCCGAATGCGACTCGGGGCTGCTATGTGGGAAGTAGATCAGGATTCTGATATGAGATTCAGGAGTCTCCCGATCAAATCGAAATGGGAATTTATATTAAAGCGGATCATCTGCTGCAGTGATGGATGAATTAGGAACTTAAGTTAACTGCATGCTCCGCAATAATATACGTTTAATAAAGGATCAATATGCTGGTACGAGTATCATCTGTCCCGGCTGGATCTCATCCGCGCGGATATCATTTACATCACAGATGTCAGCGACAACCTGGCGTATATCCAAATTCTCCTTATTATAATCTTCTGCAATTGTCCAGAGTGAATCACCGCTGTGGATCTCTACGGCGTGATACTGGACCTTGCTCTCGCTGCTGGCGGTACTGCTGCCGGCTGCCATGCTGAACATTCCAAAGACCAGCAGGCATATGATTACGAGGAATATAGTAAATCTCGCTCTGGATACAACTCTGAACTTCTTCATCTTACTCACCTCTCAGAACTTTTGTTCGTAACTGTATGTTACCAGAATGTTTGTTCCGTGTCAAGAGGTTTTAGAACAATTGTTTTGATTTATTTCGACCGTATGTTTACAAGTGTGTCCGAAGCACTTTTTTTATAATATAAAAACCGGCTTCTGCAAACGCGTGTTTCAGAAACCGGCTGTCCATTAAATATTCTGTTCTTCGTTGATGAGGACCTTTAGCTTTTTCTCTCTTGACGCTGTCTCCAGAAGCTCGTTGATACGCTCATTCCCCCTTCCCAGAGGATAACCCGTATATATGACCTCACGGCACTCATCCATAACGTCCATAGCCTCTTTCAGCGTCTCTTCCGTTATATCCTGAAAGGGTTCTTCTGTGATCACCCGGCAGGCCATCAGGCGGGCCAGGAGGTAGTCGATATCATTTTTATATAAAATACCCGCAGCGAAAGGCGTATTTGATTTCTGAAGTTCCCTGAATACAGGAATCCCTTCGCCGCCGGAAGAAATGACGAACACTTCAGGAACATTCCCTGATGGCTTAGCCAGTTCGATGTTCCCGTACACGGGATCAAAAAAACCGTTGTTTATGCCGTACAGTTCTTTGATCACGTCAAACTGGAAAATTTCTGAGGGAGTACCGTATCGCGTGACGTGGTCGCCGCTGACGCAGACGATCTTATCAGAAATCTTCTGAGCCAGATCGATCTCATGGAGCGTCATAATGATTGTAATGTCGTTTTCTTTTGCCATTCTGCGCAGGATGCTGAGCAGTTCAAGCTTGAAATGGATATCAAGAAAAGATGTCGGTTCATCCAAGATGATGACCTCCGGTTCCTGGCATATGGCCCTGGCAAGCATGATACGCTGCCGCTGTCCGTCACTTATGGCATTAAAGTCTTTGTTCCCCAATTCCCTCGCGTTGACTGCGGCAAGGGCAGCATCTACTTTATCCTCGTCTTCCCTGGACAGAATGCCGAGCCTCCCGGTATAGGGATACCGCCCCGTAGCAACGATATCGTGGCATGTGGCAAGTTCCGGGTTTATGCGCTCCGTCAGCACCACCGCCATCTTGGTAGACAGGGATCGGAAGGACATGGAATGGAGATCAGACATATCGAAGATCACGCGGCCGCCGATGATCTGCAGCTGTCTCGTAATGCTTTTCAGTATGGTTGACTTCCCTGCTCCGTTTGGTCCGATCAGTGTAACGATTTCGCCCTTTTTAATATCGATGCATATGTCGTGGATCAGCGTTCGTTTATTATAACCAACGCTCAGATTATCCATCTTAAAATAAGCCTGATCCGCAGCTGTGGACCTGTTTTTTTCTATATCACTCATCTTCTGGTCCTCCTTCTGTGGATCATCATGTATATGACAACAGGCGCGCCGAAAATCGATGTTACTGTGCTTATATTCAGTTCCATCGGCGCAAAGGCCAGACGGGCGATCAGGTCACAGAACATGCAGAACACTGCTCCGCCGATAAACGTTGCCGGAATCACAACGAGAGGTTTGGATGTTCCCATAGCGCCTTTTATCAGGAAAGGCACGGCGATGCCTACGAAGGATATGGGCCCCGCAAAGGCAGTGACCGTGGCTGACAGGATACTCGAGAGGAGGATCAATATGACGCGGAACATGCGGATGTTTACACCGATGCTCTGTGCGTAGGATTCACCCAGCTGATAAGCGCCGATCTGCTTGGAAAAAAACATGGTCACGGCAAATGTGATCAGCACGATAAAGGCTGAGATATAAACATTGCTCCAGCTCATGCCAGAAAAGCTGCCCTGAGACCAGTAGTGCAGATTTGCCACTTCTGTATCTGATGCAAAATTGATGATAAAATCAGTGAGCGCGTTACAGATATAGCCGATCATGATGCCGGCAACGAGCAGTGCCGCCATATTCTTGATCTTTCGTGAAACCAGCAGGATGAATCCCGTGGCGACGAGTGATCCAATGAATGCCGCGCCGATCATTGCATAGCTGGACAGAGATACCATATGACGCAGGCTGAAGATCATCACCATGGCGACGACCATCTTGGCGCCGGAGGAGATTCCCAGAACATAAGGCCCGGCGATGGGATTCTCAAAGAAGGTCTGGAGCAGGAATCCTGAAAGGGACAGCGCTCCTCCCATGAGCGCTGCTGTAAGGATCCTGGGAAGCCGTATCCTCCAGATAATGTTTACTTCCTTAAAATCTCCCTGTCCGGTAAAAATGATGCGGAAGATCCTGTTCAGCGTAATATGTACGTTGCCCGAATTGATGTTGATCACTGTGATAACGCAGAATCCCAGAAAAAGGAGGAGAAAAACGAGAAACCAGCGGCTGCGCCGCCGGATGATCTCGCTGCGATAACTTTCTGCGATCAGATTATTTTCTGCTGCCATACATTACTCCAATTTCGAAAGGAACTGCATATCCGTCGGGTCTTTTTCTGTGAGCAGTTTATGGAAGTCCAGTATCATTTCCCCGGTGATATCCGTTCTCTGATACATCGATGCTCCCGTCACGTAGCATCTTCCTTCTTTAACTGCTGTAAATTTTTTCATAATAGGATCCTTCGCCAGAAGGTCTGCCTTGGTGTGGACCGTTCCGTCGATGCTCCCGTTGTAAACAACATAATCTGCATCCGCAGCCGTATCGTAGAACTTTTCTATCGTCATTGGCACAGACGTCCTTCCGTTCGGATCATCCAGCTTCTTAAAGATGTAACGGCCGCCGGCCATCTCGATCATGGTCGGGACATAGTCAGAACTTCTCCTGACAACAGCCTTGCCATCGGTAGAGATGTAGAAGAACGCAACAGTCTTCTCTGTATTCTTGAATCCTTCAAGTTTCTTGATCTTTTTCACCTGAGCGCTGAAGAACGATTCCGCATCTTTTTCATGACCGGTCAGCACGCCGTACAGCCGGATCCACTCTGTTCTTCCCAGAGGATTCGTCTCATAGCTGGAGCGGTCAACGAGCACAGGGATCTTCAGGTCGCTGATCATATCCTGCACATCCGGCGTATGGTAAATCATCGTAGACTCTACCGCCAGATCACATTTCCTGTCCAGGAGAAGCTCGTAATCCGGTTCGTTGTATTTCCCGGCATAGACGATGTCGCCGGAATCCATTTTTTTCTTTATAGAATCAAAGGACCATCCGTTCTTTTTCAGGGATGTCATGGATACATTGTCAAGGCCGTTCATTGATGAGAACAAAGCCATGGATGCCGTGGCTGCTACATAGATGTGGTCCAGGGGCTGTTTCAGCACAGTGATATCCTTGCTGAGTCCTTCGGGAGCATCTTTTCCCTTCGGAACGACCAGGAACTGACCTTCTTCCTTAATATCGATCAGCTTATAGCCATCCTCATAGCTGTAAACGGCGAACTGGTTTGCATACTGCAGGTCCATGGTGGACTTATACGTCAGCCCTTTGATATCCGGAGCACTGCTCTGGGCAGAGCTGCTGCTCTCTGACGTTCCTGCAGCCGATCCGCTGCCGGCAGATCCGCCGCAGCCGGTCAGTACCGTTACTGCCAGCAGACAGAATGCGGTCAGCAGAGTGATTATGATTTTTCTTTTGCTGTTTTTCAATGTCTTTCCTCTCTGTTACTATCAATCAGCGGCTTTCTTCTGATGACTCCTTATCGGCTTTCTTCTGCTTGTTGATCTTTGCTTCCTGAGCGCTGAAGATCTTTTCTGCTTCAGCGGACTTGCCGTACAGAGCCCCGTAGACCTTGATCCATTCCTTCTGGGCCAGTTCGTCCTTTTCATTGGAAGAACGGTCGATGACTACTGGAATGTCAAGAGCAGTGAATCTCATCTCACTTGTCTCCAGAAGCTTTTTCAGTTCCCTTGCCTCCTTGACCTGCTTATCATATTCATCGGAGTTCAGCACGCCCTTTTTCGCAGTGATCTTCTTTGGAAGAGCGGAAGCCGGCAGTACGGCAAACTTGGTCTTTGCCATAACGACCTTCGCATAATTCGGATCCTTATAATTTCCGACCGTCATCAGCTTGTCATCCTTCAGAGCGCCGAGCACCTTTTTAGACGTCAGCTTGCTGTCATTGATAAAGCCAAGCGTTTTTACCTGAGAAAGTGCGTCCAGATCCTCCAGGAAAGACAGTACGCCGTAGGAACCGACGAAACTGTTCTTGGCCGGAGTCTGCACAATAACATATTCCTTGTCAAGTCCTGCGGGCACCTCAGTTCCCTTCGGCACCAGGAGGTAATTGACCACGCTGTTTTTATACAGGGCCTCAGTGATCTCATGCTGAGATTTGGCGATCGGCTTCCCGTCTTCATCGTATTCTACCTTGTCCTGCTGCTTCGCTGCCTTCTCCGCGTTGGCGGCATATGCCTTCCTGAGTGCTGTGTCCTTGCTGATATCAATGGAGATCACCTGGATCCCCTTGCTGTACTGGAAGATGCGGAAATACTTCGCATACTTGACTTTTATTTCTTTCTGCGCTTTCAGACCGGCGATTTCCGGGGCCTTCTTACTGATCTGCTTCTTGGCCTTCGCCTCTTCCGCCTTCTGCTCCTTCAGTTTCTCGGCCTGTTTCTTCGTTACCGCTTTGGCGATATAGATTCTGTATTTTATCCAGTGGGGCTGCGACATGGCTGTCGTACGTCCGACAATGATATTGTTATGGTTCAGGCTGACGGGAATAACGAATTTGGAGTTACCGCCTCCGGACTTGCTGTATACCCTGCCGTTGGCTCTCAGGGAGTCGTAATTCGGGCTGCCGAATTCTATAGTAGCATAGACTTTGCCGCCGGTTACAGTCAGCTTGTTACAGCGGATGTAAGCCATTCTTCCGGAGCCTCCGGACCAGCTGAACGCGTCTGGTTTATACACGCCGTCCTTCAGCGTTGTCCTGTTGTTGACCGCATGTGTCGTAGCACTCCGGTCGTCATTAGAATGTGATACCTTATCCTTCTTATTGTTGTTCTGGAATTTCGTCTGTTTGCCGGATGTTGCCCCGCTGTTCTTATTCCCTGCTTTTCCCGTGTCGATTTTAGCGTCGGCGCTGACTTCCTTTGCGCCGCTGGTATAGAATATGATCTTATGAGCCTCAAACCACTTGGAATACTTCTTGGAATATCCGCAGATATTCAACCACTTATCCGTGGCTGAGACCTTTATATTATAGGAGTAGAGCCCGGTTTTCTTATCTTCTGTGAACTTGCTCCAGGCAGATTTTCCTGCTTTCTCCGCCTGACTCTGCGTTCCCATATAAACATATTTATATCCCTGACCGGTGAGCGTGATGGTAGCTGTCATGCTCCCATCCTTCGCCACTTTAAGGATTGCGTATTTCGTACCTTCTGCAGGATATAAATTCAGCATGCGGAAATCAGTTTTTGCCTTTACTTTATATGTTTTTCCTGCCTTGAGTTTCTTTGTTCCCGAAGGAGTATCGTTCTTCGGATCATCTTTGGATGCATTGCCGCCTGTATTGGTTTTTCCGGTATATTTCTTAGAGTTCTCTGTGATCAGCACATTGATTCGGTAGCCGATCCACGTCTTCATCGACGTAGTGTAGCCAACGATCTTATTGTCCGCGCCAATAGAAACAGGAATGGTGAAACTGCTCGTTCCGGCAGCGGAATCCGTCTTCTTATATGCATTATCTTCGGAAACGCCGTTTGCCTTAAGATCTGTCCATGTAGAACTGCTGAAAGTGACGGTGGCGAATGCCTTCCCTCCCTTGACTTCTACTTTGTCGCAGGTGATCTTAATATGGCTGGACTCCTCCTTCAGCCTTGACGAACTGAAGGAATCCGGAACATAGCTGCCGTCAGGTATAGAGACAGAATTGTCTACAGTTTTTGTTTCCTTATTCTCATAATTCCAGTAATCCGCAGTATCATCTGCACCCGCAGCTGCATTATCATTCTCCTTCGAAGGATCCTTCGCTGCGCCGGATGACTGCTCGTTCTCTGATTCCGCTCCAGCCTGCTTTGCAGCTTCCTGGCGTGCCTGTTCTTCCGCTGCAGCCTTCTGCTTCGCAGCTTCTTCCGCCGCCTGCTGCTCCTTTGCCTTTTCTTCCTCTGCCTGCTGCTCCTTTGCCTTGGCTTCTGCTTCATCCTGAGCTGCCTGCTGCTCTGCCGCAGGCTGGTCAGCCGTACTAACCGCCTCTGTTGCAAAAGATGAAACCGGCATCATCGCAAATGCCACCATCACCACTAGGGAAAGAATCAGAAGTTTCTTTTTTCCTGACTTGTTCATTCTGCGCTTCCTTTCTTATTTATATCATATATAATTATCTCGCCATATCCTGCATGGAATGCTGTCTGATGATCCAAACCTGCAGGCAACAAAAAAGCCTGCAGTCATATACTCCGCAGACAGCCATAATAGACCGGTATCCCGATTCCTGTCGGCAGACCGGTAACAATCCTGACTGGCTGCTGCTCTCACCAGAAGCATTGCCAATCATCCATCAGCAGGTTTCCTGACTTACAGATCTGCGCTCCCCTGCCCCTTCTCAGCATGCCCGATATTTCCGCCCGAAACATGTGACATGCCAATGGGATCCCTGCAGGATCACTCCCTGATTACAGTGACCGGATCGTTCAGGACTCGCACCTGATTCCCTATTATCCCTGCGGCTCAGCCGCAGAGGCACTGTATGGACTGAAATCTTCTTATATAGAGTTATTATATCAACAGGGCCAGACTATGTCAACCGTGTGGAAGCATCGGATAGTGTCAAGTTGTTAGGGAGTTTTTTGTTGACAATCCTCGGTAGGTATCTTCCTGCATAGGGATTAGCATAGAGGATTTCTT
>OMXT01000085.1 GCA_900315125.1 uncultured Eubacteriales bacterium | reverse complement strand
ATTCTATCACAAGAAGGTGGCCTCTATTTTATTCTCTCGGATTATCCTCTTCTCCCTAAAACCTCCACATCTATTTTACACTAACTTGCAAATTATCTTATAATTTCGACCTGTCATTATTCTCCGATAACTCATTTCGTGAATATAACGAACCGGAATAGAATCATTATTTATGCGTCTGTCGCCGGAATCGTTGCAATCCTAAGGTATGTAGGGTAACATAGATTTGTGAATTCGTGAAAGGATATTGGCGTCGATGAATAAACTGACATTTAAAGAAAAGCTGGGATATGGATCTGCCTCCCTGGGAGATGTGCTGACTTATAATATGATTTCATCCTACCTGCTGTTCTTCCTGACAACGGCAGCGGGGATCCGCCCCGCCGCGGCAGGGGTGATCTCCATTGTCGGAGCAGTCTGGAATGCGCTGTTTAATCCGGTCATGGGCTTTGCCGCGGACCAGGTATTTACATCCCGCGGGAGAAGGCGTCCTGTCATGTTCCTCTTTGCCATTCCCCTGATGCTTTCCCTCTTCGCCATCTTTACCGACGTGCCCCTGCCATCCGCTGTCAAGCCTTTTTACTATGGCCTGATCCTTATGACCGTCTGGACATGTTATACTGGTTTTTTCGTTCCCTATCTGGCCCTGGGCGCTGCTTATACAACAGATTACGAAGACCGGACGGTACTCCGCCTCTACGCTTCTTTTTTCAATACAGCAGGCACATTTCTGTCTTTTATGTTTCCGTCCATGGCCGTGGATTTTATGACGTCTTACGGCCTGTCTCTCGGTCATGCATGGAGTATCGTCGGAGGCTCTGTCGGTCTGATCACTGCCGTTTCCATTATTATAACCGTCATGGTCTCCGGCGAAAAGGATCCGCCCTGCTCCCGCAGGACAGAGCATATCAGCCTGAACCTTTCTGAGATTTTCAGAGAGTATCTCTCTGTCGCACGGCTGAAGCCCATGAAGCACCTGATCATATCCAGCGTCAGCGCTCTGATCTGCTACAGTATGGCTCTCTCCAGCATCGTCTACTATCTGACTTATAACATGGGACTCTCCGGTACAAGCGTCTCTATGACTCTTGCACTGCGCTGCGTATACGGCCTGATCCTGCTGCCCATCATTAGCTGGCTCATTCAGAAGCTGGATAAACGGGGAACGCTGATACTCTTCTATGCCACCGGGATCATCGGCATGGTTGCCGTCCGCCTGACCGGTGTGCACTCCCTTGTTCAGTGCCTTTTCATGATGCTCATGCTGACATTTACAACATTTGTTTACTGGAGCATCATGCCCTCGGTCTACTATGACATGTGCGACTATGATCTCCTGGCGACCGGAAAGTCCCGGCAGGCAACGATCGTTTCCTTCCAGGGCCTGGTGGAAGCAGCAGCCTCCGGCATCGGGACACTGCTCCTGGGCGTTATTCTCCAGCTGGCGGGATTCGACGGAACAGCGTCTCATCAGACCGCCTGCGCGGAATCCTGGATCGCAAACTGCCTCATGGTCATTCCCTGTATTTTCCTCGCCATATCCGCTGCTGCGATATGGAGATATCCTGTAACGCGGCAGGTACACCGGGAGATCACAGAGAAACTGAACAGAAAAAAATGAGGATCAGCAGAGCATCTCGCCCCGCTGTCCTCTGCATTTCAGTATCCTTCTTATATTCTTCCAAAGGTATGGTCGAATTCCGTTCCCAGCTTTTCGCCCTTAAGCAGAAAATCCCAAAGCTGCGCCAGCATTCCGGGATATCGCTCCGCAGCCCTGTCGTAAAGCTCCAGAAGCGTCCTGTCGCTTTCATGACAAATGGGATTCGGCTCACGGGTAATAAACATTCCCCGTTTACCGATGATCACAGCAAGATCCATCAGCACACGCCGTTTCAGTCCCTTAGAAGCAAGCACAGAAACGACCTGTCTCATACCCCTCTCCGCCCCTATCACCTGCGCTGCCGTAAGTTCCGGGTAGAATTTTCGAATAACTTCAGCAGAGTGACCAGACACGATCAAATGAGAATTCGGCACGTGGTTCAGCGGGTCTATGCCGTCCTTTTCCATGAGCAGACGGTCAAAAGAAGCCTCGATCGCACTGTGGCTCCGCTTCATGTTCTGTATCCTTCCAATATACGGATGGCATTCCCGGTCCAGCACGAAATGACACAGGACGCCCATTAGGTAAGCTGTCTCGGGTTCTGGGAGACCGGAAAGCGCTCCGCGTCCGTCAGCAGCATCGCCGGGAGTCGGTGCCAGCCATCTCTTCTGCTGTTCGAAAAATACGCATCCCTTTGTTTTATGATAGCGGCGCCCCAGCATGTTGACCGCGCCGGGAAAAAAAGGATGATAATAGAACATCAGATCCGGACCGTGTACGCCCCAGTCAAAGAGTTCCCTGTTATTATCTATGATCTTCCGCTCAGAAGCACCGAGCCTCTGCCGCACGCCGCATCCGAACCGGTAATGAGCATATGTGGTGGGCATGGCATCAGTCTCCCGGGTTCTGGATCACCTGAATCTGGCAGCTCGCCATGGTCTCCAGCGCCGCCCTGTGTTTTCCCGGTGTGACGCCTGCGCAGCAGGAGGAATCCGTTATGACCGGAATCTCGGGGAGGAAGGCTTTGATCAAAAGAGCATTGGATACCACGCAGATATCGGTGCAGAGACCGATCACCTCAATCGTTCCGATCCCTTCTTCCCTGTCCTTTTCCAGGAGGTATTCACCCAGCGCCCTGCTCCCGAATGTGGGCTTTTCAAAGACAGGTGCATCCAGCTTCTCCTGCAGCGCCGCGATGCCAGGTTCCAGTTTCCATCCGTCCGTTCCCCGGATGCAGTGCTCTACTGGCAGATTCCTGCCCTCCTGAGTGTCGAGATAATCCGCCGGATGGGTATCCATAGTAAATACCACCTGCCCGTCGAACTCACGGATCTTCTTCTGGACAGCGGGGACGATCTTTACCGCTTCCGCTGTACCCAGCGCGCCGTCGATAAAATCCTTCTGCATGTCTACGACAACAAGATAATCCCTCATCATTACCTCCCCGCTTTCAGTTTCTGCGTAAAATCCGCCAGGACCTCTGAGATCCTGATCTGCTGCGGACAGACGGACTCACAGCTGCGGCATCCGATGCACGCTGCCGGCCTCTTTTCTCTCGGGATCGCAGCAAGAGCCATGGGCGCAATGAAACCGCCTCCTGTAAAGACATGTTCGTTATACAGTTTCAGCAGATCCGGTATGTCAAGCTCCTGGGGACAGTGCGATGTACAGTACCTGCAGGCGGTACAGGGCACCGTCTTATCAGAGATTATCTTATTTCCCATTTCAGCAAGCGCCTGCATCTCCTGATCCGTCAGCGGTTTCTTTTCCTCAAAGATCCTGACATTTTCCTTGATCTGTTCCAGACTCGACGCACCGGTCAGGACGACGGAGACCTCCGGCACAGACTGCAGAAAACGGAACGCCCACTCCGCCTGACTGTATTCCGGACGAAGCGCCTTCAGCGGCCCATACTCCGCCTCACTGAGACTGGTCAGCCGTCCGCCTCTCATAGGCTCCATGACCCAGATCGGTATGCCCGCTTCTTTCATCATCGCCACTTTAGTACGGGCGTCCTGAAAATCCCAGTCTATGTAATTGAGCTGGAGCTGACAGAATTCCATAGCGTCTCCGTAATGACTCATAAATCGCTTCAGCACATCATTGCCGCCGTGCATGGAGAATCCCAGATGGCGAATCCTTCCCTTTATCTTCTGCTCCACGAAATATTCTTTTATCTTATGAGCCGGATTCAGGTACTCGTCGATATTCAGCTCGCAGACATTATGGATCAGGTAGAAGTCAAAATAATCCACGCCGCATTTCTCCAGCTGCTTCTCGAAGATTTCCTCCGCCTTCGGCATATTGGAAAGATCGTAGCCCGGGAACTTGGTCGTCAGATAGTAATCTTCTCTTTTATATTTCGACAAAGCCTTCCCGACCATGATTTCTGAGTTGCCGCCGTGATATCCCCATGCCGTATCATAGTAGTTGACGCCGTTGGCCATGGCATAATCCACCATTCGCTGTGTTTCTTCCGGCTCAATTCTGCTGTCGTCTCCGTCGATCACAGGCAGCCTCATGGTTCCCATGCCGAGCATGGACAGCTTAAGCCCCTGAAAATCACTGTAGATCATACGCATCTCCTTTATTTCCAAATTAACTATACAAAAAGACCGCCTCAGGCGGTCCCTTAATTGGTGGAGCATAGGGGGATCGAACCCCTGACCTCCAGATTGCGAACCTGGCGCTCTCCCAGCTGAGCTAATGCCCCAAATAAAATTCCATGCAAGCAGTATTATAATACAGCCTGCACGGAATTTCAAGACATTTTTATATTCCCTTTATCTTTCCGTCTCTCTTCTTCGAGTCAGAGAACCGGCAGAAAAATCCGGGATTATTTGCTCTGCTTGATCGCAGCCTGGGCTGCCGCCAGTCTCGCTACCGGTACACGGAAAGGCGAGCAGGATACATACTGAAGACCGATCTTGTTGCAGAATTCGATGCTTCTGGGATCTCCGCCGTGCTCACCGCAGATGCCGAGGTGAATATTCGGGCGGACCTTCTTGCCGTTTGTGACCGCGTATTCCATGAGTTTGCCGACGCCGGTCTGATCAATGGACTTGAACGGGTCATAATCCATGATGCCTCTGTCAAGATAATCTCTGATGAGCTCTGCCGTATCATCCCTGGAGAATCCAAAGGTCATCTGGGTAAGGTCATTCGTTCCGAAGGAGAAGAACTCTGCTTCCTGGGCGATCTCGTCCGCTGTCAGAGCGGCTCTCGGGATCTCGATCATGGTTCCTACCAGATACTCAAGCTTCTTTCCCTTCTCTTCCATTACCTTCTCTGCTGTAGCAGTAACGGTATCCTTGACAAATTTCAGTTCCTTTACGTTGCCTACCAGAGGGATCATGATCTCCGGTGTGATATCATATCCCAGCTCATCAGAAGCCTCAATAGCCGCAGTGATGATCGCCTCTGTCTGCATCTCTGCGATCTCAGGATATGTTACCGCAAGACGGCAGCCTCTGTGCCCCAGCATGGGGTTGGCTTCCTTCAGTGCGCTTGCTCTCGCCTCCAGCTTCTCTACCGGAATCCCGGAAGTGGCAGACAGCTGCTCCATCTCTTCCGGCGTCTTGGGCAGGAACTCGTGCAGAGGCGGATCCAGCAGACGGATCGTCATCGGACGGTCTTCCAGCGCAAGATACATCTCCTTAAAGTCACCCTTCTGGTAAGGCAGGAGTTTAGCCAGCGCCTTACGGCGGTCTGCTTCATTATCGGCAATGATCATCTCGCGGATCGCCGGGATCCTGTCCTCACTGAAGAACATGTGCTCTGTACGGCAGAGGCCGATGCCCTCCGCGCCGAACTCGATGGCCTGCTTTGCGTCTCTCGGGGTATCCGCATTGGTGCGGACCTTCATCGTGCGAATATCATCCGCCCATCCCATGATGGTATTGAAGTTGCCGGAAATCTCTACAGGTACCAGCTTCAGCATGCCTGCGTAGACATCGCCGCTTGTGCCGTCCACAGAGATATAATCATCTGACGTATATACTTTGCCGTCAACGGTCAGAGTCTGTGCATCTTCGTCAATAACCAGCGCGGAGCATCCGGTAACGCAGCACTTGCCCATTCCGCGGGCAACGACCGCTGCATGGGATGTGGCTCCGCCGTGTGCTGTCAGGATACCCTGAGCTACGACCATGCCTGCCAGATCCTCCGGCGAAGTCTCTGTTCTGACGAGGATCGCCTTCTCCCCATTTTTCGCTATCTCAGAAGCCTGATCTGCGGAGAAGCAGATCTTTCCGCATGCAGCTCCCGGGGAAGCATTCAGACCATGGGCGATGGGCGTTGCCTCATCTTCTTCTCCCTCATCAAAGCGGGGGTGGAGCAGATGCTCAACAAAGGCCGGTTCGATCCGGAGCACGGCAGTTTTCTTGTCGATCAGCCCTTCATTGACCATGTCTACCGCAATATTTACAGCAGCCTGAGCTGTTCTCTTTCCATTTCTGGTCTGCAGCATGTAAAGCTTGCCGTTCTCTACGGTGAACTCCATGTCCTGCATATCGGTATAGTGCTTCTCCAGCAGCTCCGCGATATTCTCGAACTTCGCATAAGCCTCAGGGAAGGATTCCTTCATCTCAGCGATCTTCTTCGGGGTGCGGACGCCGGATACCACATCTTCTCCCTGGGCGTTGACCAGGAATTCTCCATAAAGCTTATTCTCGCCGGTAGCCGGGTTACGGGTAAATGCAACACCTGTACCGGAATCATTGCCCTTGTTTCCGAATACCATGGACTGAACATTGACTGCTGTTCCCAGATCCTCCGGGATATCATTCAGCTTGCGGTAAAGGATAGCGCGGTCATTGCCCCAGGAACGGAATACAGCCTTGATCGCTTCCATCAGCTGTTCCTTGGGCTCCTGCGGGAATTCCCTGCCCAGTACCTCTACATACAGCGCCTTATATCCCTTGATGATCTCCTTGAGATCATCTGTATTCAGGTCTACGTCGAACTTGGCGCCGACTTCTGCCTTGCGTCCGTCGAAGATCTCATTGAATTTCTTCATGGGGATCTCCATGACGACATCGCCGAACATCTGCAGGAAACGGCGATAGCTGTCATAGGCGAATCTCTCGTTGGAAGTCAGTTTTCCGAGAGCGATAACAGTCTGGTCATTCAGTCCGAGGTTCAGTACGGTGTCCATCATTCCCGGCATGGAAATGGGAGCGCCGGAACGGACGGAAACCAGGAGGGGATCTGCGGGATCACCCAGCTTCTTTCCCATTACGTTCTCCAGCTCGACCAGCTTATCTTCGATCTCTGCCACGATGCTGTCATCGATCTTTCCGCCGTCAGTATAGTACTGCTTGCAGGCATCGGTCGTAACGGTGAATCCAAAGGGAACCGGCAGACCGATCTTGGTCATCTCTGCCAGATTGGCGCCCTTGCCTCCCAGCAGGGAACGCATGTCCTTGGATCCCTCATTAAATGAATAAACGAATTTCTGTGCCATGAGTTCTTTGTACCTCCTTCTCATGCAAAAACCGCTGATCAGCGGTTTTTGGTGCCAGCGTCCGGATCAGAATTCCAGACGTTCTTCAATGTAGTTTCTGACCTGATCGACGGGGATCCTGATCTGCTCCATCGTATCGCGGTCACGAATCGTAACACATCCGTCCTCCTTCGTATCGAAGTCAACGCATATGCAGAACGGGGTACCTATCTCATCTTCTCTGCGGTATCTCTTCCCGATTGAACCTGTTACGTCGTAGTCTACGCTGAAATGCTTAGACAACTCCTCGTATATCGGTTCCGCATCCCCCGCCAGTTTCTTGGCCAGCGGAAGAACGGCTGCCTTGAACGGTGCCAGCGCGGGGTGGAAGTGCATGATCACACGCGTATCCTCTTTCCCCTTGGCATCGGTTACGGTCTCTTCATCGTATGCATCGATCAGGAACGCGAGAGCGACACGGTCGGCTCCCAGCGACGGCTCGATGCAGTACGGGATATATGTTTCTCTGTCTTTTCCCTCTCCTTCAGTAAAGGTCATCTCTGTTCCGGAGAACTCACTGTGCTTGCTCAGGTCAAAGTCTGTGCGGTCAGCAATTCCCCACAGCTCGCCCCATCCGAAGGGGAAAAGATATTCTATGTCCGTCGTAGCGGTACTGTAATGCGAAAGTTCTTCCTTCTCATGGTCTCTGAGACGGACATGATCCATGTTCATATTCAGGGACTTCAGGAAATTCTCGCAGTAGTCTTTCCAGTAATTGAACCATTCCAGATCAGTTCCCGGCTTGCAGAAGAACTCCAGCTCCATCTGTTCGAATTCTCTCGTCCGGAATGTGAAGTTGCCCGGTGTGATCTCATTGCGGAAGGATTTTCCGATCTGTGCGATCCCGAAGGGGATCTTCTTTCTGGATGTTCTGGCAACATTCTTGAAGTTGACGAATATTCCCTGGGCGGTCTCCGGTCTCAGATAGATCTGGGACTTGCTGTCCTCTGTAACACCCTGGAACGTCTTGAACATCAGGTTAAACTGGCGGATACCGGTGAAGTCACTCTTGCCGCAGTCCGGGCACGGAATATGATTCTCAGCGATATAATTCTCCATCTGCTCGTTGGACCATCCGTCAACGACCACTTCTTCCCCGCCGGTCTCCGCAATATAATCCTCGATCAGCTTATCTGCTCTGAATCTGGAATGACAGTTCTTGCAGTCGATCAGCGGATCAGAAAAACCGCCTACATGTCCGGATGCTTCCCATGTTCTGGGATTCATCAGAATTGCGGCATCCAAGCCTACGTTGTATTTGGATTCCTGAACGAACTTCTTCCACCATGCCTTCTTGATGTTATTCTTGAACTCTACTCCAAGGGGACCGTAATCCCAGGTATTAGCAAGGCCTCCGTATATTTCGGAACCAGGATAAATAAATCCTCTGCCCTTAGCCAGTGATACGATCTTCTCCATTGTTACTTCATTGCCCATGAATGTTATACCAACTTTCTATAATAATATTATTTTATTCTTCGTCTTCGGATTCCGCAGCAGCTTCTGCCTCTTCCGCCTTCTTCTCAGCTTCTTCAGCCATTGCTTCTGCTTCCGCTGCAGCTTCGTCCGCCTGGTCAGACATCTCTTCCGCCTTCTCCAGTGCTTCTTCTGCAGCCTCGACCGCAGCATCTGCTTCTTCCTCAGCCGCTGCAGCCGCGTCCTCATGGTCATATGCCCGGCGGAGCGCTTCATCTGCCTTAGCCTGCAGATCGTCTACACGCTCTTCTATGTCATCAGCAAAATCATCCGCCGCATCTCTGGCGTCTCTTGCCGCGCCCTTTGCCCTGTTTACGGCATCTTCTCCCTTTTCGCGGACTGACTCGTAGAAGGACGGCGCCTTGCTCTTAATATCCGAGTAAATATCCGTTCCTTTCGTCTTTACATCCTCTACGATATTCCCTGCCTTATCCGTTAAGCTGATGATCTCACCGCTGTCTTTCACCAGTTCGATCTCGCACTTAAAGCCGAATGCAGCAACGACACCGAGGATCACGCCCCAGGGAGCAACAACTGCACCCAGAACACCTGCGTTGACAGGAATGTTGAGGAGCTTCTCTCCATTGCGTTTTACGACGATCTTCGCGATGTTCCCGCGTCTGACGATCTCCTTCATCTTATCGATCAGCGCCTCTCCCTGTGCCCCGATCTTCCGGGTGGAGTTCGTCTCATCCACACTGTCCTCTATGGCGATGATCGCTTCTACAACATTGCCGTCTGTCTTCTCCAGCGCTTCCTTCGCTTCTTTATAAGTTACTCCGGTGCGGTCCTTGACCAGTTCGATCTTCTCTAACGTAATCTCCATGGTTAACCTCCTTGATTCCCAGGGCGTCCGTTTCCGCCCTTTCCCTTTCGGATCTGCGCATCCAGAAGACTCTCACTCTTCAGATGCCCCACGTCCAGATAATAGGAAATATATTCCCTGATGATACGCTGCAGCCGTCTGGCTGTATCCTGTTCCAGCGCAATATCCCGAAAGGCGGAGAATGAGCCGGAACCTAGATAATTCAGTACACTTACTATATCAAACTTCGTATGATAAATCAATGGATGTTCCGCCGCGTCCCGTATTTTTTGGAAACAGCTGCTGCACAACATTCCGCCGTCGGGAATGCTGAAATACGCAAGACCGTCACTCCTCCCGCAGCGGCTGCACTCACCAGTCTGGGGAAACACGCCGAGCATGCGCAGCGCACGGATCTCGTAGGCAAGCACCAGGGTGCCGTACTGGCCCCGGCGCACGGATACCTCATCCATAAAGTCGATCAGCAGCCGGAATATGCCAGGCTGAGGCACCTCAAGGGGAATGATCTTCTCTGTCAGTTCCAGGATATAAGAGGAAACCATATATCGGTCCAGATCTTCTCCGATACTGTAATAACTCCGTATCGTTTCTGCTCCGTCCAGATTATAATAATTTTTTCCCTCATAAATCTGGTAATTTCCGAACGTAAAGGGTCGAATAGCCAAAGAGGACCGATTTTTACTTTTTTCATTCAGATTTGTCCCCGTGCTGATCTTCCCGTATTTTTCCGTAAAGAGAAGGAGCATTTTCCGTCCGCCGGTTGCCTGGATCTGCCGAAACACGATGCCCCGTGTCCTGACATTCATCTGTCATTTTCCCTGTACCCAAAGTTCGCCAGGTCAACATCGCTGTCGCGCCAGTTTTCCTTTACCTTGACCCAAAGCTCCAGGTATATTTTCGTCCCCAGCAGTGCTTCCAGTTCCAGTCTTGCCGCTTTTCCGATCCCCTTCAGTTTCTTGCCCTGTCTGCCGATGATGATCCCCTTGTGAGACTTCTTTTCACAGTAAATAACAGCGCCGATCCTGGTGATCCGTTCCTCTTCTCTGTAGGACTCTATCTCCACAGCAGTACCATGGGGCACTTCTTCATCCAGGAACTGAAGAAGTTTTTCCCGGATCACTTCGCTGGCAAGGAACCGTTCCGGATAATCTGTGATCATGTCTTCCGGGAAATACATGGGACCTTCATCCAGCAGGCTCTCGATTCGTTCCAGAAGCTCGGGCACATTCGTTCCCTTCAGTGCCGATGTACCGTATATATCATCGAACAGGTCGAGCTCATGATATTCATTATATATTTTCAGATAATCCTCCGGCTCCATGGTATCCATCTTATTCGCCACAAGGATCTTCGGCGTGTCGATCGTCTGAAGCATTTCCGTGATGCGCCGATCGCCCGGCCCTGCGGAAAGAGGTCCGTCCACGAGGAAGAGGATGACGTCCACTTCCTTCAGTGTGTTTACCGCCATCTCCGTCATAGCCGTTCCAAGTTTGTTATGTCCGCGGTGTATTCCCGGCGTATCGATAAACACCATCTGGACCCCTTCCTTCGATTCTGTCTCCGGACGGGTGTAGATACCGCGGATACTGTTCCTCGTGGTCTGCGGCTTATTCGATGTTATGGCGACTTTCTCGCCGAGGATCTGATTCAGAAGGGTGGATTTCCCCACATTCGGCCTTCCGATGATCCCAATAAATCCTGATTTCAAATGTTTCTCTCCTGTTTTCTATAAGCTGAAACTGTCCGGCAGAAGTTCTGAAAGTTTCCGGATCGTAAGATGATCCGCGTCATCTCCCGTGATGACATCCAGATCCGTGCCGAACTCTGCCAGAAACTGACGGCAGATCCCGCACATGGACGCGCTGCCGCTGCTGGAGCAGACAGCCAATGCCCTGTATTTATCATACCCTTCGGATACTGCTTTGACGCATGCCGTGCGCTCCGCGCAGATCGACGCCCCATAGGACGCATTCTCGACATTTACACCCGTAAACACGGTCCCGTCTTCTGTCAGCAGCGCGGCGCCTACCTGGAAGTGAGAATAGGGGCAGTAGGCCCGAGCCATGGCTTTGTGCGCGGCAAGATAAAGATCCCTGTAGTTCATGACTGCCTCCTTGGGATCCCCAGATGATCCATGACTTCTTCCTCCCGGGCGCGCATCACCTGCTTCTCCCCTTCTTCCATATGGTCATAGCCCAGGAGATGAAGAACGCTGTGAACGAACAGGTAAATGATCTCCCGCTCGTAGGAATGACCGAACTCCTCTGCCTGCTCCCGGGCCCGCTTTTCACAGATCACCACGTCGCCCAGTTCTATGAGGTCTCCCTGCATATCCTCGACGGATTCATACTGGGGAAAGGACAGAACGTCTGTGACCCGGTCCGTTCCCCGGTAGTCCCGGTTCAGCTCATGGATCGTATCCTCAGAAACAAAGCTGACGCTGATCTCACAGATATCGCTGTCCAGACCTTCCAGCGCGGCGCAGTACTCGGCAGCATGCTTCATCGTCTCGATGATCTGCTGATCGATGTTCTCCTCTTCAGAAAAATAAATGTTCATCGGCGGTCCTCTTTTCTGTAATAGGCGTCATAAGCCTTGATGATCCGCTTGACCATCTCGTGACGGACGACGTCTACATCTTTCAGGTAGCAGAAATCTATGCCCTTTACATTTCTCAGCACCCGTTCCGCTTCGACCAGGCCGCTTTTCTTCCCCTTCGGCAGATCAATCTGGGTCACATCGCCAGTAACCACGACCTTAGACCCGAATCCCATACGGGTAAGGAACATCTTCATCTGTTCCTGGGTTGTATTCTGGGCTTCGTCAAGGATGATAAAGGCATCGTCCAGGGTCCTCCCCCTCATATATGCCAGGGGAACAACCTCTATGACTTCTTTTTCCTTCAGGCGCATGGCTGTTTCCCTGCCCAGGATATCGTAAAGTCCGTCATAGAGCGGGCGAAGATAGGGATCGACCTTTTCCTGGAGGTCGCCGGGCAGAAAGCCCAGATTCTCTCCCGCTTCCACCGCTGGCCTGGCCAGGATGATCCGCTGGACTTCTTTATTTTTAAAGGCATTGATCGCCATGGCTACCGCAATATATGTCTTGCCGGTGCCCGCCGGTCCTATGGCGAAGACCACATCCCGTTTCCGGATGCTTTCCACATACTGCTTCTGTCCCGCTGTCTTTGCCCGGATCGGTTTGCCGTGAGTGGTGAAACAGATCACATCTCTGCTGATGTCCTGCTGCTCATAGGAAACATCCGCCTCCGCCAGCGACACGATATAATTGAGCTTCTGCTCATCCAGGGTCTCGCCCCGTTTCGCAGCTGATGCCAGCTCATGGAGCATATGCTCCGCCCTGTCCATATCACCGCCCCGGAGGATCAGGTCATCCTCCCGGACGATTACATCCGTTCCCGTGCTTTCCCGTATCCGCGCCAGATTGCCGTCGAGGCTGCCGAAAACAGTGTGCAAGTCTACAGTATCATCAATTTTTATTTTCCTGAAATCCTCATTTTGTACGGTCAATAGGTTCTGTTTCCTTTCTTCTTTCCCTGTCAGTCAGCGCCGCGATCTTTATCATCCCTCTGCATCCTGCGGCGCAGACCACCAGCCCGACAATAATAACGATCCATATGGTCACGCCCGTAACACTGATGCCTCCCGTCAGGCTCATGCAGTTGTTCACCCCGTGGACGATCATGGGCGCCGCGAGGTTCTCCGTGATCTCATAGAGAATGCACAGCAGAAACCCGCTGATGAACGCCGCGGCGGCGCCGGCGCAGGGACCATGGACCAGCGCGAACAAAGCTCCGGCTGTGACTCCCGCCGGTATCATGGACATCCGGCAGCGAAGAGCGCCGTAAGCCGCGCCGCGAAATATAATTTCTTCTGATATCGGCACTGCGATCACAAATGTCAGTATCGTAAAAAATGCACTGCTTCCGGATGCCGCGCCGGACGCTGCGCCCGATACTGCCCGGCTCACGTCTTCTGCAGTAAGGGGCAGTCCCGTCTGCACGGCAAAGGCCGATACGGCAAGCCCTCCGCTGATCACAGATACTGCGGTGACTAGAACAGTCACGGACTGAAGTGCCGCTTTTCTCCCGGTAAACCGAAGCAGCCCGGTCCACTTCAGCACGCATCCCATGAGCAGGATCATCATGAGCGCGGCAAGGAAACGCCCGACCGTTCCCGGCGCGATCTGCTGTCCGATCCTCTGGGAGGCGAGATAGACCACCGCTGCGGATACCAGCACCGCGAAGAGCATCTCTGTGCTGAGTCTGACTTGTCGATTCCTGTTACTCAAGCAATTATTCTCCAATTTCAAAAAGGGCGGTCACCGCAGCAACAGCCCTTTCTTATTCTCTGAAGGGGAAACTGCTGCGTTTCCCCTGAAATTCAGAATCATGTTCATCTTATTGTAAGCAGTTCGTTCTGTAAGCTTTTTCATCAGTAAGGTTTAACCAGTGGTTACTGACATTCCCGATTCTTTCTGAAATGTTTATAAATAACGCGGAGTCCGAAGACACCTGAGTACCGTCGCTGAAACGATGCTCTATTAATACTTCTTAGCTTTCTTTCTGGCCGCTTCTGACTTTTTCTTTCTCTTTACGCTCGGCTTCTCATAATGCTCTCTCTTTCTGACCTCAGCCATGACGCCGTCTCTAGCGCATGATCTCTTGAATCTCTTCAGAGCGCTCTCCAAGCTTTCATTTTCTCTTACGATTACCTGTGCCATTCCCGTTTCACCTCCTGACTTAATATAGATTAAGCTTCACAAAATGAACTCTGTGCTACAACGAAAGTTATTATACTATTTTTGATTCCATCAGGCAAGTGTTTTTTAATGTCCGGAGAAAGGCAGTCCGGCCTGCCGCTGTAACCGCAGAAAACCGGATCATTTCCCGCTTTCGCCGCTTCCAAATGTGATCTCAGCGCCGTAGTAATCGTCCAGGCCTTCAAAGGAATATCCCCTCTTGCTGAAATATTTCAGGATATTTTCCGTCACCTCGGCAGCATGGGATTTCTCACTCAGATCGTGGATCAGTATGACAGGAACCCTGGAATTTTTCAGGGACCGGATTCCGTTGTCGCTCATGCTTTTCACAGAATAATCGACGCCGACAGCATCTTCTGTATAAGCATCCCAGTCCATCTCCATGTAGCCCTGCTTATGGAGCTCCTTCAATATGGCGCTCCGGGTTTCCGAAGACATAAAGTCATTATTTCCGCCGCCCGGGAAACGCCAGTACAGCGGCGTCTTTCCCGTCAGTTTCTTTATGAGCTTCGCTGTTCTGGTAAAATCCTTTATGTATGCATCGCTGCTGCGGTAGATTTTATTATAATCATGAGTATAAGTATGGACGGCGATCGTATGGCCCTCCGCCGCTTCCGCCTCCAGCAGCTCCGGATATTCTTTTACCTGCTGTCCCACGACAAAGAACGTGGCTGTCGCATGATATTTTTTCAGAACCCTGAGCACATCCGGCGTTACCTCAGCGCTGGGTCCGTCATCGTAGGTGATGTAGATCACTTTTTCCTGCTTAGGAGATTTCACCGTGATCTTCACCTTGATCTTCTGCCCGTCTCTGGACGTGCAGGTGATCACTGCTGTGCCTCCTCTCTTCGCCTTCGCCCTGCCGTCACTGTTTACGGAGACGACCGCCGGATGGTCCGATGTAAAACTGAGCTTAGGCGCCTTTCCGTTCGCGGGATCAAGTTTTACCGAGAGCTTCTGACTGTCACCGATATTCATAGTATATTTGCTCTGCTTAAATGCGATCACCGGCTCCTGTGTAAACGCGCGGAGCATGACGATACCGGCAATAATAACGAGCAGCACAATGATCCCTATGACGATCAGCTGTTTCTGCCGATGAGTCATGCGCTTTCGGTTCCTGTGCTCCGTGATATATACACTTGTAAACTTCTCCGGATCATTAAGATGCAGCCGGCCCGGATCTCTTTTCCGTTTCTTCATTCGACGTCCTCCGGGCCAGCCTTCTCTTCAGCATCCTCCAAATCGATACGGAATATATTCATTACATCCGCATCGGGGCAGCAGAACCGCAGATCCCCTTCCCTGCTCAGAGGCAGATCCCCGCCGTAGCGAAGTATGTCGATATATGGAAACGCCACATGCATCGCCATGGGACACAGTGTGCCCCGGTCCGTATCAAAATCAAAGGTATCTCCTGGTTTATGTCCATGATGGCAGCCCACCGGTCCTTTTCTGTCCACGACCGTGAGCTTTACTTTTTTCCGTGCCATAGATTCCGCCTTCCTCTGTTCGCCTGTTCGCTGTGTGCGATAACCGCGAAAATATATAACTGGATTTCTTTTCCAAGGGTAGATTATACTTGAAGGGCACACAAAAAACAAGCATCTCCTGCCTGATGATTCCATCAGAGAGATGCCTGCTTCTCCTTCATCAGCCCGGCGGCCAGGTCAGCTTGCGTTTCCCGAGAATGTGGAAATGCAGATGCTTTACAGTCTGGAATGCGTCTTCCCCGTTATTGACCACGACCCTGTAGCCATTTTCCAGTCCGAGATCCGACGCGATTTCCTTGACTTTCAGCAGGATGTAACCCAGCAGTTCCTGATCCGACGCGTCTGTGTCATCCAGTGAAGCGATATGCTTCTTCGGTACGATCAGCACGTGGACCGGAGCCTGAGGCTCTGCATCGCGGAAGCACATGATCTTATCGTCTTCATAGACGACATCTGTTGGGATCTCGTGGTTCGCGATCGCGCAAAAAATGCAGTCTGCCATGTTGGTTCTCCTTTCCAGCCCGGCGTTATCTTACGATTTCACCGAGCATACCGTCACGGTATATTTTTAATAGTTTTACATCGTAAAACTGATTAAACAGATTATCGCCGCCCGGGACATACACCGGAATATAGTTATCGGTGTACCCGCAGGCCATTTGCGTCTCTGGCTCTGTTTTTTCGAACAAAGCCTTCCTTACCTGACCTCTGCAAGTCTGCAGGAACTGTTCCTCCTGCCTGCCGGCTGCCTCGATCAGCGCCCGCACCCGCTCCTGTTTGACGGTGCCCGGGATCTGCCCGTTCATCTTCGCCGCAGGCGTCCCTTCTCTGGGAGAATATTTAAAAGCGTGTACGCGCAGGAATCCCGCCTGTTCAACGATCCTCAGGGAGTCACGGAAATCCTCTTCCGTTTCCCCGGGAAATCCTACAATGATATCTGTGGTTATCCCATAGCAGGGATCGAATTCTCTCAGTGTTCGGACGATATCCAGATATTTCTCCCTGCCGTATCCCCGGTCCATGGACTTCAGGATCCGGTCCGATCCGCTCTGGATAGAAAGGTGAAGATGATGACACAGTCTGTCATATGGCAGAAGCTTTCGAACATAATCCGCGTCGATCACCGTCGGCTCCAGGGAACTGAGACGGATGCGAAAATCACCCGGCAGCTCCGACAGCTGCCCGATCAGGTCCGCAATACCGAGTGTCCCTGTTTCCGCACCGTAGAGGGCCGTATTGATCCCTGTCAGCACGATTTCACGATAACCGCTGCTGATCAGTCCTTCGGCTTCATCCAGGATCTCTTCTGCCCGCCGGCTGCGCACGCTGCCCCGGGCATAGGGAATGACGCAGTATGAGCAGAAGCGATTGCATCCTTCCTGTATCTTAACAAAGGCCCGGCTCCGCGAATCCATCGCCTCGATGATGCCAAGATCCTCATACTGGGTCAGCTCGTCATAGTTCTTTATCGTGACCGAAGGCTTCCGGACCTTGAGATATTCCTGCACCCGCTCGAAAAGAATATGTTTTTCATCTGTGCCTGTAACGATCTGAACGCCCTCGATGGATGCGGCTTCCTCCGGATTCATCTGGGCATAGCATCCGGTCACCGCGACGACAGCCTCCGGATTGATCTTCCGTGCCCTGCGGATGAACTGCCGGGATTTACGGTCCGCCAGATTTGTGACCGTACAGGTGTTGATCACATATACATCGGCAAAATCATTCTCATCGACGATCTGGTATCCGCCTCTTCGGAATTGTTCCCTCAGGCTCTCAGTTTCATACTGGTTTACCTTGCATCCGAGAGTATGGAACGCCGCCTTCATCGCGGTTCTCCAAGGGAGGCAGCAATGCAGCACCATTCGCCCTTTTCCCGAACCTCCTGTATCCGGAAGCCGGAGGACTTCAGCGCGTCCAGGACCAGCTGCTCTTTCTCCACCAGGATTCCCGATGAAATATAGAGACCGCCAGGCGTCAGATGTGCGGGGACGTCCGGTGTGATCATGCACAGCAATTCTGCCATCAGGTTGGCAACGCAGAGATCCGCCTTATAATCGACGCCTTCCGTCACATCGCCGTATTCTGCCCGCGCCGCCTGTTCCATATGATTCAGCGCGATATTCTCTTTCGCAACTTCCACAGCAGTCTCATCGATATCGACGCCCAGAACATCCGCCGCGCCCAGCTTAGCCGCTGCTATGGACAGGATCCCTGATCCGCATCCCGCATCCAGCACACGCATCCCCGGTCTGATCCATGCATCCAGCATCTCTATGCACATGGATGTGGTCTCATGGGTGCCTGTGCCGAAAGCCATGCCCGGATCGATCTCTATGACGATGTCCTGCGAACCTGCGTCCGTCAGCTGCTCCCAGGTCGGCTTGATCAGGATATGCTCTGATACACGGAAGGGCTTAAAGTACTCTTTCCATTTATCCTTCCATTCTGAGTCATCATGCTGGCTGACAGTGACTTCCAGCGTACCGAAATCTGCTCCCGGGCCGAACACGCCCGAGTCAGCATCCGCCTTAAGCTCCTCCACTGCCCTGAGGACCCGCTCCGTTTCCTCATCATCCTCAGTATATACTGTGACCTCCGGAGGAAGCTTCATCCGCTGCGCTACTTCGTCCTCAATATAATCCCACTTATAGGACTGCTTATGTTCCATGATTTCTTCGATATCCTGGGGATCCGTCACTGCGGTATTTTCTATTCCCACAGAGAGCAGCTTGGCGCAGAGCGCCTCTATCCCGGGTTCATTTGTTTTTATTCTTATTTCCGAATACTTCATTCCTCTTTTCGTTCTCCTTAAGATGTCAGTTTCTCGACCTGTTTGGATATTTTTATCATCCGGCTGTACGCGCCTCCTGTGAGGGCGTCGAGGAATGTGGTATTGGACGAAAGGTCTTTTACGACCCATTCCCCGTCTTTTTTCGTAAGCCAGATCGTCGCATCCCGGTCACTGGAAAATTCCAGATCCTTCATACTGCTGCGGAATGTCTTCAGCGCATCCTCCTGGATCCTGCTGTCGTCCTTACCCTTCAGCGCTGCGGAAATTGCATTCGCAAAATAATCCTGCATGAAGTCGCCGATCAGCCCGCCAAAGTCATATGTCCTGATATTTACATCCACCGACGCCTTGTCACCGTCGATCTTTTCTTCTCCCAGCTCATACTTGAAGCCGAATAGTTTGTCTTCCACCTGCTCCATGGTCTTCTCACCCACGGCATCCTCTATATCTTCCGATTCCAGGGCGCCGAAAACCTTCTCCGTATCTCCCAGGTAGATCTGATCCAGCGTCTTCTCATCCTTCTGTTTTACTGCCTTCATGAACTGATCCGCTGCGTCAGAGGGCGATGCCAGCTCTGACGATGCCGTTCCCGAAGACGCGGAAGCATTGGTGCTCTCCTGACCGCTGTTCTTTCCGCAGGCAGTCATTATCACACTGAGACACAGGATCAGCCCGATGACCAACAGTTTTCTTCTCATTGTTATCCCCCCCTTATCCCTTCGTTTTATATAAAACAGTATAAAATAAAGTACTCTTCTCCGCAACAAAAAACCTCCCGGCCAGAAGCTGGAAGGTCACCCGCTTATCCGTCAAAGGGTCATGCTAATCTTCCCTGTAGAAATTATCAATGCGATCCGCTATGTAACCAGCCACCTGCTCTATCGGGATCTGAAGGGCTGCCGCGATCTCTCCAAACAGAAGATTCTCCGCCCGCTTCATGAATTTCTTGTCGATCTGACCAAGATGCCGGTTCTGTTTCTGAGCATCTTCCTTCTTTTTATGAATCGACTTGGTCAGACGGATCAGTTCCACATTATCATGGCTGTCGATCACCGACTGGTAGTGTTTAGACAGCTGCTGAATACTGCTGCTCTTATAAATTTCCGAATGGACATAGGGCATCTGGTCGATCAGTTCATTCGCCTCCTCCGGTGAAATCACCGGCCTCATATATACCTTGTCATTATCCGTCGGAGCATAAATTGTCCCGGACTGATATAGCGGCTGCAGAACATAGTAAAGCTTGTCCTTGGGGCCGAAATCCATACTCGATATAGCCTCAACCTTGCAGACTCCTGTTCCCCCATACATGATCAGGTCGTCTACTTTGAACATCAAGTCACCTTCTCTCTATATTCGGACACAATAATCTGACTATATTATACACCCTTTTATCAAAAAACGTAAGAGGTAAAAGTAAATTGTCTGTATTGTCAAAAAACGGGCATGCACTTAGCAATGTTAATATTTTGAATTATGTGGTACAATGATACATATAAGATATAGTTATCAACTGTTACCTAATAATTGGGGAGGAATTCCAATGAAATACAGAGATTTATTATTACAGGATGCATATGAATATGCGCTGAAGCAGGATTCCGTCAAGAAGGTGGAAGGCGACGACGCGGACTACCAGATCTTTCAGGAGATGAGCCGCTATCTGCTCAACGCCCATGCCGATGTCATGCTCCATATCAAAGAGTTCCTTGATGAAACAACGGCAAGCCAGAATAAGATGCTCGAGGACGCCTATGACGACGCTTCGAAGAAGGAGAGTTTCGTAAACCCGGAACTGACAGCGGAAGAACAGGAGCGCATCGAACTCCAGATGAAGAATTACTTTGAGGAGCAGGAGGCTGCCATCCGCACTAAGAGAATCGAGTTCTACATCCAGGAACAGGTTGCGAAGAAGAAGGCAGCAAAAGAAGCAGCAGAGAACAACTAATCTGCCGGTATGCCGGCTAAAATAACGAGGGGCGCTGCGGAAGTCGAGATGACTTTCCGCAGCGCCCCTTTTCTTGCTTCCATCAGAAGAATGTCGCTACTTCCGGCACTGAGGGTTCGCACTTCTTTACCTTGGTGCAGTACAGGACTGGTCCCGGACCTTCGCCGGCATACACCGGATCATCCTCCACATGGACCTTGGCTGTGATCTCTACCCAGTCGCCGTTCTCATAGGATGCCACTTCCTTCGTCCAGCGGGCAACCAATCCCGCGAACTGGATATCCTGCACGCAGCATGTCATGACATGTCTGCCGAAAACGAACTTATCCTCCGGGATCTCTCCGCCGTTCACCAGGCGGCCGCGGACATGGATGACTTTTCCTTCGTATTTATCCTGTCCTTCGTTGATATCCCGGTACCACTCCGCGTATGCGTCGTCTTTTACCGTGATGACTGGAGCATTGATATCGAAGGGAAGAGGATCCGGGATGTTGTCCATCTCCACATCATCCTTGCCGTATTCGTAGAGTATCTGGCTTCTGCGGTTCGCCGCATGGCAGATCCTGTGCATCCGATGCTTGGCGTCCACGCCCTTTTCGTCCTTCTGCGCCAGGGCCTCTCGTGTGCAGCGGTTGAAAACGACGAGTTCCGCGCTCTTTAGCTTGTCATAGACCAGCTGGCGCATGTTGTCGTTATATGTCAGGAACGTGCGGGCATCAGCAAACATCATTTCCTGATAACAAAGCCATTCTTCCGGCATGTTCTGATACAGCGTGTCCAGCATCCACATACCGTTGTATTCGACGATGACCCGCTCGATCTTATGCTTCTTCTGAAGCTCCTCCAGATGTTCCGTCGTCAGATCCTCTTCATTTTCTATGGTCTCAAAGAACACATTGGTTCCGAAGAACCGGCTCGGATGATACTCTTCTTCTCCCTCCTCGCACAGCAGGAAAAGGGTCCTTTCACCCATATTGAAGTCCGGTCCCTCCAGTGCTTCCTGAATAAACGTAGTCTTGCCCGATTCCAGGAAGCCCGTAAACAGATATACAGGTATTTCCATCAGTTACTCTCCTAATCCAAACAGTTCACGGATGCGGTCATGGTCGATCCCCGCGCCGATGACACAGATCATGCCTGTAGCTGCTGCCGGACCTGTCCTGACATCCGGCTCACCGGGAACGTAGTCGAAATGGATCCACTGACCGTCATCGCTCTCTACGATGCCCTTCGCGCGGAGCACCTGCCCCACTTCGCCGATATTCTGGAGTCCTTCCAGGGCGCTCTGGATCCGCTCCTTCGTAAACTTATGAGCTGTCTCTACGCCGAAATCATCGAATACCTCGTCCGCGTCGTGACCGCCGTGATGGTGATGATGGTGGTGGTGATGATGTCCCTCATGGTCGTGATCCTCGTGGTCATGGTCATGGTCGTGGTGGTCGTGATCCTCATGGTCATGTTCTTCATGGTCATGGTCATGATCATGATGATGTTCATGCTCCTCCGCCTCTTCTGCCTCATGCTCCGCCTGCTCCCGGTAAGCTTCCTCTCTCAGCTTATCCAGTTCTGCAGACAGTGTCTTTTTCTGTTCCATGATCGATAGGATCTCTTTTCCGCTGATCTGATCCCAGGGTGTGGTAACGATCGTAGCATCCTGGTTATGCTCCCGGAGCATGGCAACACACTCGTCCATCTTCTTCTGGGAAATACCATCTACATGGCTCAGGATGATGGAACTGGCATTCTCTATCTGGTTATCGAAGAATTCGCCGAAATTCTTCATATACATCTTGCATTTCTTCGCATCTACTACTGTGGTAAATCCGTTCAGCTGAATCTTGTCGTTATGAAGATCCTGAACGGCGATGATCACATCACTGAGCTTTCCGACGCCGGAGGGCTCGATGAGGATCCGGTCCGGTTCATAATCCGCGATCACCTGGTTCAGCGCCTTGCCGAAATCCCCTACAAGGGTACAGCAGATGCAGCCTGCTGCCATTTGATTGATCTTGACGCCGGTATCCTGCAGAAATCCGCCGTCAACGCCGATCTCGCCGAACTCGTTCTCTATGAGTACGACCTGCTCGCCCTGATACGCTTCCTTAATCAGTTTTCTGATCAGAGTTGTCTTTCCCGCTCCCAGAAATCCCGAAAAAATATCTACTTTTGCCATAATCCAAAACCATCTCTTTCCGTAAAAATCGCTGATCCTTGAGCCGTAGTCCGGGAATCAGCGTCTGTTATCATTAACTTTTATATTATACCACAGCCCCCACCAGACCAAACATGGATATTCCAGGGCCGCAGCGCCTCAGTCCGCCGGGCTCTCTTCGTAATATGGTTTGACATGATCTTCTACGATCTTCATGAGCTCATCCATACCCCCGATGCACTCCCAGTCCATAGCCAGATTCACCTTGACAAGCTTGTATATGTAATCTCTGTAATACTGGATCGCCGCAGCGTAATCCAGCCCCCGCTTCTTCAGCTGCTCCACATCCACTTTAGCGAATTCCACCTGTATCCTGCAGCGGCGTCGCTCCGTTCCTTCCGATACGCCTTTTGGGAAATCTATCACAGACACATCCACATAGTTAAAGAAGGGACTGTCCGGTTTCAGCAGTATTTCTTTCATCTTACTTATCCTCCATTACAGCGCTGTCAGCAGATTCAGCAGGCCCAGAACGAACCCGATCAATGCTCCTAGATTAACGATCGCGCTCAGTTCTTTTTTCGCCACAGAAAGTGTCAGCTGCTCCAGCTGCCGGGGATCCATGGCGCTGATCTTCTCTCTGGCAATCCGTGAGAAGTCCACCGCGTTCAGGATGCTTTCCATGCGCCGGTCCAAAACGACCTCATATCCCTGAACCACTTTCTCACCGATATCGATGCCTGTTCCCTTCAGTCTTGTGAACAGTTCACCCATGGTCTTTTCCTGAAGTTCGCTGGATTCCCTGTGGATCAGGTTCTGTATCATGCCAGGTCCTTCCTCCACGACGATCTCATTTGTCTTCTCACTGATCTTACTGATCAGAGAATGGATAAAATTTTCCGTCATAAACTTGGCTGCCCATGACGTATCCTGCTTTTCCCGGATCGCCCGGAGCACCGATTCCCCGACGATGCTTCCCAGATCAAGATCCAGCATCTTGATTGTGAGCATTTCAGAGACTGCCGCTTCCTCCCGTTCTGCAAGCTGGTCGAACTCCTCACCGTCCATATAGTAAGTAATCACATCCCGAACTTTGCGGTCGTCTGCTGTTTCCCTTTCTATCACACTGTTCACTGTACCTGCGATCTTCTGTTTCAGATCCGGCGCCAGCAGATAACTCTTCAGCGTCTCCGGCGTCAGCAGGTGGTTCACCAGCGTCGTGCCTATAGCTCCGGCGATCCGGTCCTTACTCTTTGGTATGATTCCCGGCGTAAAGGGCAGCCGATGCCCAAACAGGTACTTCGGCTCGTATGGCCGAAACAGCATCTTGACGGCAATATAATTCGTACAGTAACCGATAAGGGCGCCAATCAGCGGCCCCATCCACAGTCTCCAGTCCATATTCATCCCCTCTTCATCTCATCAAGAATCCCATAGATCGTCGATGCACTGAACCCGTAGCTGTTCAGTTTCCGGGCAACCCTTGCCCGGATCTTTTCCGGCACCGGATCATCCCATGTAAGATCTGCCATGCGCAGCACCCGGGATGCTTCTTCCCTGGCACGTTCTGCTTCCGGAGGTACGTCTTCTTCAGAAACAAAGTCCTCATAGGCGTTTTCCGCCATTTCCCCGTTTATGCCCCTGCCTGCCAGATCGGCAAGGATCCGCCTTCTGCCCATGTTCCGTCGCAGGGCATAATCTATATATTCGCTGCAGTACCGCTCATCATTCAGATAGTCCAGCTCCAGAAAAACAGCAATCACAGTTTCTGTTTCATCGGCACTGTAGCCTTTGTTCCTGAGCCACCGGCGCAGCTCTTCTACTGACATGCTACGATCCGCCAGCTTGCGGGCGGCCGCTTCCTCCGCAGACCGCTTCCTCATGCCAGGACCCTCAGTTCTATTTCCGCCTCAGGCCCTGTGCATACAGCGCAGCGCATATCGTCAGCGATCTCCACGTCCTGGAAATGATATTCTTTTCCGGCAAAGACACCGCTGTCCGCCAGGACCGAAGGCATGTCCGCTCCGAACAGCCCCTCCCCCGTCATCTTACAGTAAGCTTCCTTGCGGACCCAGACATCGAAGAATCCCTCCAGCCCGTTCTCCTCCACATACTTCTGCTCCTCAGGTTTATAATAGCGGGCGGAGATCTTTTCATGATCACAGTCCCTGATCACCTGAAGATCCAGGCCGCAGGGCTGGCTGCTGAACATACACATCCAGAGCGATCCGCTGTGGGTCAGCGAAAACTCCAGCGGATAATCCTCGAAATAGGGCTTGCCCTTCTCGTCACGGACGATCTTCGCCCTTGCTGCGTCGAAGGGAATGCCGCTCTCCAGGCAATGTCTTGCTGCGGCGCCCCGGATCATGAAAAAGCCTGCATCCCCCTTCTGGAAGCTGCCGTCATAAATATAGATAGAATTCATAATACCCCCTGTTACTCTCAAAGCCTTCTCTGCCTTTTCTCTGAATATACCCCCACATTGTAACGCTAAATCTTCTGCAAGTCAAAAAATGGATACGAAAAGAGGGTGTCCCTGAAGGTAACTGTAGCCTTCTGAGACACCCTATTCTGTCATCTCGTATTTATATTCTGTTATTCCTTCTCCTTGTCCAGCCGCTCCAGCACCCTGCGGTACCCGTCAGCGCCGTAGAGAAGACACTTGTTTATCCTGCTGATCGTCGCAGTGGACGCCCTGGTGATCTTCTCGATCTCATTATATGTCCGTTTCTGAGAGAGGAGCTTGGCTACCTGCAGCCGCTGGGAGATCGAATGGATCTCGTTTACCGTGCAGATATCCTCAAAAAAGCGGTAACAGTCCTCCCTGTCCCGAAGGGTCAGGATCGCGTCAAACAGTTCGTCAATATCGTCTCTCTTAAATTTAGATTCATATGCCATGTTAAAGTCTCCTTCTTCCGGCTCTCCCCAAACCTCAGCATTTACGGAAGATGCCGGCTCAAGGCACAGTATAGCACTTTATCGCAATAAAGTCAATCAGCCTCCAGGAGCTGCATCGCCTTCTCAAGCTGTGCGTCATGATCGCCGGATATATCGAATTTTACCGTATAATCCGGTTTGATCCCTACCTTGTTGATCCGGTGCCCTTTCGGAGAGAAATACTGATGGGTCGTCAGCTTCAGTTCCGAACCGTCATTGAACTGATACTCCTGCTGCACGATCCCCTTGCCGAACGTGCGGGTCCCGACAAGTTTTCCGCCTTTATTATCCTTGACTGCCGCCGCAACGATCTCAGAGGAACTGGCGGAACCGCCGTCCACGAGAAGAACATATTTCAGTTTCGTTGCACTTTCCTTCGAATTGTAATATGTCTTTTTCCCTTTTCTGTCCTGCAGGTACGTAATGGTGCATTCCGGCAGGAGCTGATCAGCGATTTTCAGTGCCTGGTCCGCATAACCGCCGGGATTCTCACGCAGGTCGATAATGAGACCCTTCGGATCCTTTTTCTCCAGTGTGCTGAGCTCATGCTGGAATTCTTCTGCTGTTTTCTCAGCAAAGGAACTGATCCGAATGTACGCCATATGATCCTTCAGAATAGTCCCGGATACGGTTGTTTCCGTAACTTTTCCTCTTGTAATGGTCACTGTTTTCGACACGCCGTTTCTCTCGTATGTCACGTTTACCTTCGTTCCCAGTTCTCCCCGTATGGCATCTTTTAACTTGTCGGACGTCTTATAGGTTTTTCCGTTGACCTGTGTGATGATATCCCCCTTCTTCAACCCGGCATTATCCGCAGGGCTCTGGTCGATCACGTCGGAAATCAGGAATCTGTTCTTTTCGTCCTGTGTAAATATTACCCCGATGCCGTAGAATGTCGCATTGACATAATTATCCCATTCTTTCGCCTCCGAAGGTGTGTAATACTCAGAATATTTATCATTCAAGCTCCCGACCAGGCCTTTGTACACAGCGTTCATCTGTTTCGATTCGCTGACATCCCAGAGACCTTCGTCCTCTATTTTCGTCTGGATGTCATAGAGTTTCCCGTACTTCACCGCGATCTTCTCATTTCTTTCATAAGTCTTTCCGTTGACAAGGCGGAGACCGCCGATCTCCGCCGCAGCCCATACCAGAAGAACCGCTGCGGCAACCGTAACGCAGACTGTAATAAGGATTATGCGTATTGTCTGTTTTCTGTTTGCTTCGTCCATATGATCACCTCGCCGGTTTTCCAAATCATCCGGCGCTATACAGATGCTTCAGAAACGCTTTCTGTGATAAGCTGAAGATTTCTGCGGTCTCTCCATACATTGACGCCCAGGGTTCCTGCAATAAGAAGTTCCCTGCCGCCGCGGAACATCGCCTCGATCTCATCCGTATTGCGGAATGCGATACATGACAGGCACTCTCCGCCCTGAAGTCTGGCAGTAAACCGCAGGAACTGACCGTCAGCGCCGATCCGCGCCGCATTCTGGCTCCTGCCGCGCACGCCGATGCCCGGTCTCGGATTGCCCGCTCCGCAGGGTTCGAGCAGCGACAGCTGTTCCGCCAGATGAAATGTCAGGTCCTTTCCTTCTACTTCCAGGTCCGGCGTCGTATCCCTTTTCCATACATCGCTGCTGACTTCTGCCATCTGATCCATGATACTCTTTCTCAGGGCAGGAATGTTCTCTTCTTTCATGGTGAATCCGCATGCCGCCTTATGGCCGCCGAACCGCTCAAAGAGCTCCTCGCTCTTCTTCAGCACCTGATAGATATCAATGCCCTCGATGCTTCTGCCCGTGCCTTTACAAAGTCCCTGTCCTACCGGAGTCACAATCACAGTGGGACGGTAGTATTCTTCCTTTATTTTTCCGGCGACGATGCCTGTGATCCCCTCGTGGGCATCCCGCAGAGGCAGCAGCAGGAACGGATCCTGTGAGTACTGACTGCGGATCATCTCTGCGCATTCCTCATATGTATCCTGCTGAATGCGTTTCCGTCTCTGGTTCAGTTCGCAGATCTGCCGGATGCTGTCTGCAGCTTTCACCGGATCACGGGTCAGGAAAAGGTCTGCCGCGATCCTCGCATGGACCATTCTCCCCGCCGCATTGAGATGTGGCACGATAACAAAGGATACAATTTCTGCCGTTATCTTTCCCGGCTTCAGGCCGACCGCCTCGATGAGCATGCGAAGATTCTCCCGGGCGCCGGTATTGACTGCCCGCAGCCCGTACTTGGCGAGAGTCCTGTTCTCATCCACCAGGGGAACGATGTCCCCGATCGTCCCGATCCCTACAAGATCCAGTGTGGATGTCAGCGCCCGCTTGGGCAGGCCGGTCACCATGACGAGGGCTTGACAGACCTTGAAGGCGACGCCGCACCCGGCGAGAAAACGGAAGGGGTACGTCTCTCCCGGCTGGGCCGGATTGATGACGATGCAGTCAGCAATGCGATCCGTCACCTGATGATGGTCCGTAACGAGCACATCCATTCCCAGTTCTTTCGCATAGGCTACTTCCTCACAGGACACACTGCCGCAGTCCACTGTTATCAGCAGGTCTGCTCCTTCTTCCCTGATCTCACGGACCGCATCGCAGTTCAGTCCATATCCTTCATCAAAGCGGGAGGGAATATGATACATCAGCCGGTCCGTCAGATGAGACAGCACTTCCCACATGATCACGGTGGACGTGATGCCATCCGCGTCGTAGTCGCCGTAGATGCAGATCTTCTTTCCCTCATCTATGGCAGATAATATGAGATCCACTCCCGCTTCCATATTCAGAAGCAGGAATGGATCATATGTTTTCTGGGGCCGGTCAGACAGAAATTCCGCAATCTCTGTTTCTGACACGATGCCCCTCTTATTCAGCAGTTCTCTGATTTTTGGTTCCAGATCCATTGATTAATTCGTTCTCCTTAACTGATTCCGATATACGGCTGCGTGCTGACCGGGGAACCGTTGACCCTGACCTCAAAATGCACATGAGGTCCGGTGCTCCATCCCGTCGACCCTGCATAGGCGATCAGCTGTCCCCTCTTGACCGTCTGTCCGACACTGACGACGACTCTGGAATTATGGCCGTAAACAGAAGTAACGTTATTCCCATGATAGATCATTACCGCATTACCGTATCCCCCGTAGGAGCCGGCAGTTACGACCTTTCCGCTCTGTGCCGCATAGACTGGCGTCCCTGTAGGCACCGCGAGGTCTACCCCCGGATGGCTCTCATAGCTGCGGGCCTCGCCGTAATGGGATGTCAGCGTATAGCTGCTGTGCAGAGGGAATGCCCATTTGCCGCCGGAATACACAACGCCGCCCGCTGCCTGGGCTTTGGCGATCGCGTCTTTCAATTTGCTCTCCGTTGCTGACAGCGTGTCATATTTATCCTGCAGCTTCTTCTTCTGGGCGACAAGGACTGCCTGATCCTCATCCCGTTCTTTCTTCTGCTTATCCAGAGCCGCTTTCTGTTCCTGCAGCTTGGTCTCCTGCTCATCGATCTCCGTCTTCTGAGCTTTCAGTTCCGTCAGGATCGTCTGGTCGTTGCTGAAGATCTTCTGGACCATATCCACATTGGTCACCAGTTCCTCAACGCTGTTTGACCCAAGGATCACATCCACATATCCGATGGTTCCGCTCTTGTACATGGCGCGGAGACGCTTGTTCAGCCCCTCATTTCTTTCTTCTATCTTCGCCTTCGTCTTCTGGAGAGCAGTCTCCGCCTCGTCGATCTGCTCCTGTTTCTTATCGATCTGGGAAGAAAGGCTGTCCAGTGTATTCTGGGACTTGCGTATCTTCGCCTTCATCTCGTCCAGTTCGCCGGAAATATCGTCCTTCTGGCTCTGGACTTCCTTCAGCTGTTTCTTCTTTTCCTTTGTGGAGGATCCGAATGTTACCTGTGTAAAGCAAACCAGGACCGCTGCGATCAGAACCAGCACAAAAAACTTTTTTGTGAAACTTGTCTGCATGTAAACCTCCTGCTACTGTCTTATTCTTTCGGCGGTTACTTCGCCAGGAATTTCCTCATGGATATGATGCTGCCCGTGGAACCGATGCCCACACCCATGGCCAGGAATATGATCATCAGGTTTGTAAAGAGATATCCCGCCGGTACAAGCGGCGACGACAGGATCGTCATGACCTGGACGCCGATAAGGCTGACCAGTTTGCCATATAGAACATAAGTCAGTCCTGCTGCGATCAGCGACGAAACGATACCGATGATCATGCCCTCCACGAGGAACGGCCCCCGGACAAACCAGTTTGTCGCGCCGACATATTTCATGATCTGTATTTCCTTTGCCCGTGCGAAAACGGTCAGCTTGATCGTATTGGACACCACCACGACGGAAACGATGATGAGGAATGCCATGATAACGACAGCCGCCATAGACATAAACCGCGTCACCCTCGTGAGCTTATCCACTGTTTCCTTATAGTATTTGGTACTTTCCACCCCGTCCATCTTCCCAGCGATGGCATTCACCCGGTTGGCCGAGGCGAGATTCGTCACCTTGATAACGACAGAATTGGGAAGAGGATTCTCACCGAGGGAATCCAGGAGATATCCGCTCTCTCCCCAGCGCTTCTTCAGGATCTGCAGCGCCTGGTCCTTGGTGCGGTACTTGACGCTTGTGACGCCGCTGACCGTCTCCAGCGTGTCCATGATAGACTGGGCCTGCTCCTCATCGGTGCTGTCCTTCAGATAGATCTCCACCGTATCATAATCCTGCTTGATGATCTCAGTGAAGAGATTGACATTGACATATATGACAAAGAAAAGTCCCAGGATCAGCATCATAGCTGTGATAGCAAGGATCGATGCCAGGGACATCCCCTTATTTCTGAATATCTGCAGGAACGCCTGCTTTATGTTATAAAAGAAACTACTCATCGCCGAAGACCCCTCCTGTCCAGCCGTCTGTACCATCATCCTCATATCCGTACTGACCGTAGTCATCTCTTACGATATGGCCGGAATCAATGGCGATGACCCGTTTATTCATCCGGTCGACGATATCCTTGGCATGGGTCACCATGACGATCGTCGTTCCCGTCATATTGATCTCGTTCAGAAGATCCATGATGCCGTATGCTGTCTCCGGGTCCAGATTCCCCGTAGGCTCGTCGGCAATCAGCACCTTGGGGTTATTGATGATCGCCCGGGCAATGGCAACACGCTGCTGCTCGCCGGCAGAAAGCTCCTGAGGATATCGCTTCCCCATCTCGGCAATGCCCACCAGCTCCAGCACCTGAGGCACCCTTCTCCGGATCTGCCTGCGGCTCTTGTGCATGATCTCCATGGCAAATGCGACGTTCTCGAACACCGTCTTCTTCGGCAAAAGTCGAAAATCCTGGAATACGATCCCGACCTTGCGGCGAAGCTGGGGAACCAGCCGGTTCGGCAAACCGGTCACGACATAATCACCCACCTCGATCCTTCCGGAGTCCGCGTCGATTTCTTTCAGAATGAGCTTAATAAAAGTAGATTTTCCCGCGCCGCTGGGACCTACCAGAAATACAAAATCGCCGGTCTGGATATCCACGCTGGCGTTTTCCAATCCTATATTGTCACCATACATTTTAGTGACATTCGTAAATGTTATCATAAAATGTGTACTCCCATATTGATCCAATGCATGCAGGCTGCCCCGTCCAGACAAATCATAATACCGCATACATCCTGCATTGAAATGCCAAATTTCTGCTGCAGTGAATGCACGCTAAAATAAGGTCTCCCCGAAGTCCCTGAAAATACCGTGCATTTCTTAATTTTTCTTAATACTTTAGTAGTATAACACGAAACGCGGTGCATTGCCACAACATTACTGCGATTATCTCGTGATACTCTGTGAAAGTTTGGTGAACACACCTGTCATAGCCTGCCGCACATTTTCGTTCTGCCAGTGGAATCTGCAGTGGAATTCGTCCCGGTACAGTTCCTGCCTGTCCAGCTCCGGGATCCACAGAATATTTCTGCCGCCGAGAAATCCTGCCACCTGGCGCCGGCTGACGCCGGCGCCCTTGCCGCTTACCGCAAACCAGACATCCGGGCGGCCTTCTGCCGCCCCAGCCTGCCGGATCCATTCCAGCCGGTCCTTCCCCGCTGCCAGCCGGGAGGGCATCGGGTCAGCCACAACCAGAAGCACATCCATGTCCGCCAGAGGAAAAACGGCATGACCGCCGTCCGAAACGATCAGACCGGGCTGGACGTCAAAAATGCATATGTCATCCCCTGCATTATCCGCGAGGCGGCAGACAATTCTTTCCGCCTCTTCTCTTCCTATATTCCTGTCCTGCGGCGTGATAAGCCTCCAGTTAATATTCATCTCATAATTTCCCCTGCCCCGCAGACTTCCGCCGCTGCGAAGGACCTCGTAAACCGGACAGAACCGGCGGCCGATAAACCGCTGATCCATAGCCGCCCCGTCATAGAGCAGTCCCTCCGCCTCCGAAGGCACAGCGCATTCGGTAAATGTCACACTTTCCCCGTTCTCCGCAAAGTAAAAGGCCGCGGACGCGGCAACCAGTGTGGTTCCCACTCCGCGGCCAAGGCCGGTCACTGCGATATTCAGCTGTCTTCGCCTTACAGGTATAACCTGTTCCGTCCGATAGAACTCCCGTCTCATAACTCGCACCCCTGATAAATTCTCTTAATCCGATCCCTATCCGATCACTGCTGTAATCACTGCTGCTCCTGCGCGGCGCCCATAAATGCAGCAGGAAGCGCATCCACGATATCGGACGCGATCAGCCCGTATTCTCCCTTATACCGGCAGGCGATATCCCCAGCCCTGCCGTGGAGCCAGACGCCGGACCGGGCCGCGTCCCACAGAGGGATCCCCTGTCCCGCCAGCGACGTAATGACTCCGGTAAGCACATCGCCGGCTCCCGCCGTTGCCATGCCCGGATTGCCGGTAGTATTGCGGAAAATACGGATGCCGCTTTCCGTCCCGCTGCCCTCCAGCCTGGCTGTAAGTGTCCCGGCGCCCTTGAGCACGGCAATGCAGCGATAGGCGAGAACAAGAGAACGAACCATATCTTCCCGCGAACCCGCCGCTTCCTTCCGACCGGCAAGGAGCCGCTTCGCCTCGCCAATATGGGGCGTGACAACAAGTTCTCCGCTGTAATTCCGCGCAAATCCCGCCAGTTCCGCATCCGCGGAAAGACAGTTCAGTCCGTCTGCGTCCAGCACCAGAGGACCGGTATAACTCAGAAGGACCGCCTTGAGCATGCGGCGGCTTGCCGGTGTGACGCCCATCCCCGGGCCGAAGGCTACCGCGTCATAATTCCAGTTTCCTGCAGACTTGCTGCCGAATGTCCCTGCCACCTGGTTCCAGTCCACGCAGATCGCCTCCGGCGCCAGGGTCTGGACGACAGGATAATTCTGTTTGGGCGTGCAGACATAAACGAGGCCGCTGCCGCTGCGCAGCGCTGCCCGGGCAGAAAGGACCGCCGCTCCGGTCATGCCCGCGCCGCCTGCCACAATCAGTACCCGGCCGCAGTCGCCTTTATGAATAAAGGGCGAACGCTTCTTTATGATGCTGTGTATGTATTCTAATGTAACATCTTCCGTAAATTCAGCCATAAGTCTCCCCTTTCCTTATCACTGTATTCCTGAAAGCCGGCTGCAGTGCAGATTCCTAGATCGGCAGGAATGTCATAGCCATGGCGAAGTAAATGCTCAGAGCCACCGCGTCGGATACGGAGGAGATCGCAGGATTGGCGATGAGCGCCGGATCCAGGTGGATCTTCTCTACGATCAGCGGTATCATGCTGCCGATAACCTTGGCAATGATCACGATGAAGAGCATGGACGCGCAGACCGTCATGGCGATGCCGGGATTATGGACCCCGTCAATGAACCATATTCTGCCGTAATTGAGTATGCTCAGGACAACACCGATAATGGCGCCGATGCGGATCTCTTTCCACAGGACCTTCAGAGCGTCTCCGGTGTCCACCTCATCCGTAGCCAGTCCGCGGATGATCAATGTCGCCGCCTGGGATCCGCAGTTGCCGCCGGTTCCCATGAGCATGGGCATGTATGCCACCAGTTCTATCACCTTGGACAGAGACGTCTCAAAGCTGGTTATGATCCGCCCGGTGAATATATAGGCGATCATGAGGATGATCAGCCAGGGCAGCCGGTTCTTGGCATGCTGCCAGACAGAAATGTCCAGGTAGCCCTTGTCCGAGTCCTCAAAGTCGATGACGCCGTTCATACGCTCGATATCTTCCGTCGCCTCATCTTCCATGACGTCCATGACATCGTCGAATGTGATGATGCCCACGAGGCGGTGCTCCTTATCCACAACAGGCAGGGCCAGATAGCCGTACTTCTTGAAGTCATCAGCTACATCCTCCTGATCCGTATTTACTGTCTCATAGATGTAGTCGGTTACCATGATATCCATGATCCGCGTGTCGTCATCGCTGATCACAAGCTTGGCCAGCGAAACGATCCCGATCAGCTTGCGTCCCGTATCCTTGACATAACAGGTGTAGACCGTTTCCGCCTCCATATTCTCCTTCTTGATATGCTCCAGCGCCTGCCGGACGGTCCACTTCTTCTGGAGGGAAATATATTCCGGAGTCATCAGGCTCCCTGCGCTGTCCTCCGGATAATTCAGGAACATATTAATCTGTTTCCGCTCCGACTTGGGCGTCTGGTCCAGGATCTTGTCCACTACATTGGCGGGCAGCTCCTCCAGGATATCGATCTTATCGTCAAAGTCCATCTCGTCCATGATGAACGCGATTTCCTTATCAGTAATCTCATTAACAATATTGACCTGGTCGTCAGAGGGCAGCTCCGCAAAGACCTCCACCGACGTGTCCTTGGGAAGCAGCCGGAACATGATGACCGCCATCTGTATGCCGCTGTCATCTATGATCTCCTGCAGCAGATCCGCGATATCCACTGCATTGTATTTCAGCAGTTCGTCCCTGGCGAGGAAGTACTGTTTCTCCACCAGAAGCTCCATAATTTTCTCGAGGGATTCCTCCATGAGGAGTTCCTTATCGACTGCGTAATTATCCATCAGCCGTTCCCTCCTTTCCTGTCATAAAATTCCTGTCACTACCTCTAATTATAGCGCAAAATACCAGCGGTGACAACCGATTCATACGTTCGAACGCCGCTGTGCATACATAGTAAAATCATGCCAGAGCAAAATCAATTCTGATTCATGTCCATGTAAATTTTTTCACAATTTCCATAGGGCAAAGCCCTGGCTTTGTCCTCCCTCGAAGAGCATCCAAAGCAGCGCCCGGGACCGGCGCCAACCTCCCTTTCCGCCCTGAAATCACAGGTCCAAAATATATTTGGAAATCTTAAATCTGTGGTGTTGACGGGCTTTAGCCAAAGTGTTATATTTTGTATTGGAGCCGGGAGAAGGGCTCCAGCCCATTGTAATTTTTATTAGGAAAAGAGGAGATACCTATGGGAAATTTAGTACAGCAGTACATCGACAAGGCTAAGGCGAAAGATCCTAACGAGCCGGAATTTCTGCAGACCGTAGAGGAAGTTCTCACTTCCATCGAACCGGTACTGGAAGCTCATCCTGAGTACATCGAGTCCGGACTTATGGACAGACTGATTGAACCTGAGAGAATCATTCAGTTCCGTGTTCCCTGGACAGACGATGAGGGCAAACCCCATGTAAACAGAGGATGGAGAGTTCAGTTCAACAGCGCTTTAGGACCCTATAAAGGAGGAATCAGATTCCAGTCCAACGTATATGTAGGAATGCTGAAGTTCCTGGCATTTGAGCAGATCTTCAAGAACTCCCTGACCGGTCTTCCGATCGGCGGCGGCAAGGGCGGTTCCGACTTTGATCCTGCCGGCAAGTCCGACGCAGAGGTTATGAGATTCTGCCAGAGCTTTGCTACTGAGCTCTATAAATATGTAGGACCGAACCAGGATGACCCTGCAGGAGACATGGGTGTAGGCGGAAGAGAGATCGGCTACATCATGGGTCAGTATAAGAGAATCACCAACCAGTACGACGGAACATTCAGCGGCAAGGGCGTTGAGAACGGCGGACTGTACGGAAGAACAGAAGCTACCGGTTATGGTATCGTTTATTACTGCAGAGAGATGCTGAAGCACTTCGGCGAGTCTCTGGAAGGTAAGACTGTTGCGATCTCCGGATTCGGAAACGTATCCTGGGGCGTTACTCAGAAGCTGAATCAGCTGGGCGCTAAGGTCATCACCATTTCCGGACCGGACGGATACATCTACGATCCGGACGGCGTTACCGCTGGAGAGAAGGAAGATTACCTGCTCGAGCTCAGAGCTTCCGGTAAGAACATCTGCGCTCCTTATGCAGACAAGTTCCCAAGCGCTACATTCTATCCTGGAAAGAAGCCCTGGGAAGTTAAGGCTGACGTTTATATTCCGAGTGCAATGCAGAATGATATTCACCTGGAAGATGCTAAGAACATGGTCGCCAACGGTGCTAAGTACCTGTGCGAGGGCGCTAACATGCCTACCACAAACGAGGCTATCAAGTATCTGCAGGATAACGGCGTAGTGATCGGACCGTCCAAGGCTGCTAACGCAGGCGGCGTTGCATGCTCCTGCCTGGAGATGTCTCAGAACGCTGAGCACATCGTATTCTCCGCAGAGGACGTTCACGCACAGCTGGAGAACATCATGGTCAACATCTTCAAACAGTGCGAGGATGCATGCGCCAAGTACAACCTGGGCGACAATTTCATTGCCGGAGCAAACATTGCCGGATTCGAAAGAGTTGCAAAAGCCATGAAGTGGCAGGGTTTTGTATAAACCGAACCAGAGCATTGTACTGCTGAGAAAATCAATCAAATCAAGAGGCTGCAGCTGCAGCCTCTTCTTTTTTGTGGATCAAAGGTCTGATTTGCCGGATGCCGGCCGGTCAGGGCTTTGTTCCAAAAACCAGAAAAAGAAGCCGCCGAATATCGGCAGCCTCTTTCTCCGTGAAAGATAACTATCATCCTGCCGGCAGGAAATTCCCGGCCGTCTCTCCAAGATTCACTCCCAGAAGATCGACTCGCTTCGACCTGCCGGAATCGCCGTGCCTGCTGGATAATGTGAGATTACCTTCTATCATTTCTCCGGATAGAATCCCGAAGGTTCCTCGGAGAGATTGATCATGATGTTCTTCATCTGCGTGTAGTGCTGCAGAATGACCTTATGGGTCTCGCGGCCTATGCCGGATTCCTTATATCCGCCGAAGGGAGCGCCTTCCGGAATCGCGTTGTATGTGTTGACCCACATACGTCCGGTTTCAATGGCTCTGGATACGCGGATCGCCTTGTTGATATCCCTTGTCCAGACAGCTCCGCCCAGTCCGTAGGTGCTGTCGTTTGCCATCTTGATCACATCGTCCTCATCCTTAAACTTGATAACTACCGCAACCGGTCCGAAGATCTCTTCCTGAGCGACTCTCATATCGTTTGTTACGTTTGTGATCAGAGTCGGCTTCATGAAGCAGCCCTTGGACAGAGCACCTTCCTCATATCTTGCGCCGCCGCAGGCGATCGTCGCGCCCTCGGATTTGGCGATGTCGATGTAATTCAGGATCTTGCCCAGCTGGATCTCATTGATCTGAGAGCCCATCTGCGTCTCCGGATCCAGCGGATCGCCGACCTTGACGGCATTGAATCTCTTAACTGCTTCTGCTACGAATTTATCATAGATGCCTTCCTGTACGAAGACTCTGGAACCTGCGCAGCAGACCTGGCCCTGGTTGAACAGGATGCCCAGCTGCAGGCCGTCCATCGCCATATCCCACTTGCAGTCATCGAAGAAGATGTTTGCGGACTTGCCGCCCAGCTCCAATGTAGCCGGGATCAGCTTCTCAGCTGCTGCGTGGGCGATGTTTCTGCCGACTTCTGTGGATCCGGTAAATGCCAGCTTGCGGAATCCCGGATGCTCCAGCATGTCCTGTCCGGATTTGCTGCCCTTGCCGGTGATTACGTTGAATACGCCTGCCGGAATAACGTCCTTCGTCAGGATCGCCAGCTCGTTGACGCTCAGCGGTGTGGAACTGGAGCTCTTAAATACAGTGCAGTCGCCTGCTGCCAGTACCGGAGCCAGTTTCCAAGCAGCCATCAGGAACGGGAAGTTCCAGGGAACGATCTGTCCTACAACGCCGATGGGCTCTCTCAGAATCAGGCTCATGGTGTTGTTGTCCAGCATGTTGGCACTGCCCTCTTCCGCCATGATGCATCCGGCGAAATATCTGAAGTGCTGAGCGCTCATCGGGATATCAATGGCCATGCATTCACGGATCGGTTTACCGTTGTCCATGGATTCTACCTGAGCCAGAAATTCCGTATTCTCATCGATGATATCCGCAACCTGATTCAGGATCTTCGCTCTCTCTGCTGTAGTCGTCTTCTTCCACGATTCAAAGGCTTTCCAGGCAGCATCGACAGCCGCGTCTACATCTTCCTTCGTCGCCTCTGCGCATGTTGCGAGGATCTCGCCGGTGGCCGGGTTCGTTGTCTTAAATGTGCCGCCGTCCGAGGCGTCTACAAACTTACCGCCGATGTAAAGCTGATACTTGTCTCTTAACTTTGCCTTTTCCATTGTTAAACCTCCTGTTATCTTTCAGGAAACCCTTCTCCCTCTGTCTTACCTTCCACTTCATGTCGGGGTTTCTCTTTTCTTTACGGCTTCATTATAGTATTGTATTTTTTCGCATACAAGATAAAATAAATTTTTCACAAATTTTTCTGATAATTTGATTATTAACTAACTAAATCTCTGTATTTTTGTTAACAAAGTCCTGGCTTGACTCTATTGATCGTTATAGCTTTAACGCAATTCTGTTAAATCCTATATGACGAATGATTTTTAACAAACTTTCGTCTGGATACTAACAAAATTCACCAGAAAAGTTACTAAAATTTATCTTTTAGATAATAAAAATAACCGAGAATCGCGGCAGTATTTCCACGATTCCCGGCTGTCATGCCAGTTTGGTTATTCCAGATTCAGACGGCAGTCCAGCAGGTACCAGGTGATAAAGTAGAAAATTACGCACCAGACTGCTAAAAACAGGATTCCAATCCCCATGCCTTTTTCTATCGCGTGCAGCATCTGCTGCTGGTTCATCATGGCGCCGTCGATTTCTATGCTGCTCGATCCCAGCACCAGACTGGATGGAACGCTGACTCGAAGCAGGCTGTTTATCCCGTTCTCGATCATACAGATGACGACGAAGGCGACGACGGACAGCAGCCCCTGATGACTGTCCGCCTGGTGTCCTATGGATATGGACGCATAGATCATCAGAGCGAAAACAGCGAACGCAAGCAGGATCATAATGACAACTTCTGCTGTCAGTCCCACTATATCGCCGGTCACAGGCACGCCGCCCGCATAGAAGCTGCCCGTCAGAAATCCCCATCCGTCAAAGAGTGTGCCGTGCATGGGCGTGAGAGCCATCAGGAGAAACATGGCAAAGAAGGCGACTGCTGCGGAAAGAGCCATCCAGATTACGGCAGAGAAGACTTTGTTCAGTATATGGCTTGCAGAAGACACCGGAAGGGTCAGCACAAGATACCCTTCCCTGCCCAGGAGGTTTCTGCTGAACCGCTGGATCACGAGAACGACGGTCATGACCATTACGACAGCAAGAAGGAGAAACAGGAGTACCGTAGCCTTAAAGCTGTGTTTCCCTTCCGCATTGAAGGGCACTCCGGCGATGAGACTGAGAACAAGTACAGCGCCGTAGAGGGGCAGCAGTTTGCGTCCCATGGCCTTTAATTCATATTTCATCAGTTTCCCTAACATCTGAATACCTCCCTGAATAACTCATCAATGCTCTTTCCCTTTTCTTCCCTTAGCGTGTCTGCCCTGTCGTGAATGACGACACTGCCCTGCTTCAGGAAGATCACATCCTCCAGGATCGGTTCCACGTCTGATATCAGGTGTGTGGAAATGATGACCGCAGCCTCCGGATTGTAATTGCCTATGATCGTCCGGATGATGTAATCCCTGGCTGCGGGACCCACGCCTCCGATAGGTTCATCCAGCAGGTACACTCTGGCGTCCCGGCTCATACACAGGATCAGCTGGACCTTCTCCAGCATACCCTTGGACATGTGCCTGACCACCATATCAGGCTGGATGCCCAGATCCTGAAACATTTCCACTGCCTTATGCTCATTAAAGTCAGCGAAGAAATCCCGGTAGTATTTCATGAGCTGCGCTACCTTCATATAATCCGGCAGAAAATCCCGGTCCGGAAGATAGGCTGTCTGCGCCTTGGTCTGGGGACCCGGTTTGCTGCCGTCTATGAGAATTTCTCCTTCTGTGGGCTGCAGCAGACCGGCTGCCAGCTTGATCATGGTTGTCTTGCCGCTGCCGTTCGGGCCGAGAAGTCCGACGACCTGTCCCGGTTCTATGCTGAGATCCACATGGTCCAGCGCCCGCATGGACCCGTAGTTTTTCGATAAATTTCTGCATTCTATCCGTGCCATTCTATTACCTCCCCCTGCTGTCCAGATTTCCTGAGCTGTCTTTCCATCTCTCGACAGCTTCCGCGATCTCCTGATCGGTCATTCCCATTTTCCTCAGCTTCCCAAAGAACTCCTCAATATATTCCCCGATCATCGTCTCCCGCAGTTCCTGCAGGACGCCCGTCTCCATCGTGACGAACCGTCCGCTGGTGCGCTCGGAATGCACCAGGCCCCTGCGCTCCAGCTCCCCCAGCGCCCGCTGCATGGTATTGGGATTGACCCCCGCGTCCGTAGCCAGTTCCCGCACAGATGGCAGCTTGTCCCCCGGACCGTAAATACCGGCAGCAATGCTCATGCTCATCTGGTCGATGATCTGCGAGTAGATCGGCAGGCCGCTTTCAAACTTCCATTCCATATGCTCCCTCCGAACCGTCAGTATTAAGTATTACTGTATTAAGTACTTAGTACAATAGCACAATAGGCTGTTTCTGTCAATGCCCTTTGAAAAAATTTTAATAATTCTTGACGCAGACCCTGTTCTATGGCAAAATATTATTTGTTACGGGGCATTAGCTCAGCTGGGAGAGCGCTTGACTGGCAGTCAAGAGGTTCAGGAGTTCGATCCTCCTATGCTCCATTACTAAACAGACCGTCTCACGATCGTGAGGCGGTCTGTTTTATTTTTCTTTGTTGGTCGCAGGTTCAAGCCCTGGCTTTGTTCCTGCTGATAATATAGATAATGCAGCGCCGAGCTACGGCGAGGGCAAACATAATCCCCAGGAATCCGTTGATGGGATAGAATATACTGATCAGGTTGCCGAAGCTGAAGACGCCGATAGTAAAGGCGATGGCGATCACAAGAAATGCCGCCGCTTTCTGGTGTTCACGTATCGGCCGGATATTCTTGCTGAGAAGGGATACGACGACGTAGAATCCGGTGCAGGCGGAGGAAAAAATACCGAGGACAAGGATCACGGAGAACAGCGCGCCCACCGGCTCTGCAACTCTCTTCGCAAGATAGAGCGTAGGGATGTCCCTGAGGGCGGTAGCCGGCCCATTGAGCAGCATAGCAGTGCTGATAATAGCGATGGCGACAATCAGAGCAGCCACCCCTGCACCCGTGCCCCAAATCACTTCTTTCCGGCTGCGGGCGGACTGTCCCAGTTCGGTGTAAAACACACTGCCGCAGAAGAAATTCATGGAAATATAAAGAACAGAGCTCCAGAGCCAGCTGGAGGAAGGCTGCTTAGGAATAAGACAGCCCTGGAATCCCGGGATCTCCGGAAATTTCCCCATGTCCCGGACAAGGGTCACGCAGCCCACCAGGAGGGTGAAGACGATGATCACCGGACCCACCATGCCCACCACACTGACGAGCCGGTCGAAACCCGCATAGAATGTGACCAGTACAGCGAGAGCCATGATGAGGACACCCAGCGTATGGTTTAAGCCGTAATACTCATGGAGCGTCGCGCCGCCTCCGGAGAGCAGGATGCTCAGGGGGACGATCTGGATCACCGGAACGCTCCAGTTATATACCGCGCCCAGTTTATCTCCGCAGAAATAACTGAAATGACGGAACCCTTCCTTCTGTCGGAAACGGTATCCCGTCAGTGTAATGGTAAATCCCATCAGGGCAAACCCCGCTGCAAGCACCGCCATGGATGGGAAGCTCATCATTCCATAACTTGTGACGAACTGCAGGATCTCCTGCCCTGTGGCGAAGCCGCTGCCGATGATCCAGGCACAGAATGCGCCGGCGAATCGCAGGACTCCTGCCGGCGACGTTCCTGTATCCGAGGCAGTTTCTGCCCCTGCTCTGTTTATTTCTCCCATTCCTTCCCTCTCCATCCGCGGATCTGTTTCCTGATGATTCTTAGCACTGCAGGCTCCTGTCACCGCAGATCCCTGTTAAAGCAGATAATAACTAGCGAATAATTTCCTTTATGAGTTCCGGTACTTCCGGGCGGTCTCTGGAAATGGTATAGGCAAGCTCCACCTCATCGGCAGCCAGCTCCGCCTTCTTCCGGGACGAGGCGTACACAGCAGCGAGCACCTCGCCCTTGGAAACGTGGTCTCCGACCTTTTTCTCCAGGACAACGCCGGCTCCCGGGTCTATGGCTTCATCTTTGACTGCCCGTCCGGCGCCGGTATGCTGAGAAGCGATGCCGATCTGCTCCGCTTCTATGCGGGATACAAAGCCATAACTGTCCGCAATGATCTGCTTCTTCGTATCGGACCGGGGCAGCAGGTCCGGATCCTCTATGGTCTCCAGGTCTCCGCCCTGATGCTGAACGAGCATGCGGAACTTCTCCCACGCCGCGCCGCTGGACAGTGCCTGCCGTGCCATGTAAGCGCCCTCTTCAAAGGCTTTGACTCTTCCTCCGAGATAGATCATTGCGCCCGCCAGCTGAAGAGAGAGCTCTGTAATATCGTAAGGACCTTTTCCGTGAAGCACATCGATGGCCTCGCGGACTTCCAGTCCGTTCCCAACGGCGCAGCCAAGGGGCTGATTCATATCCGTGATCATGGCGATGGTCTTCCGCCCGGCGCTTTCGCCGATATCGCACATGATCTGTCCCAGCTCCCGGGCGTCCTCCTGTTTCTTCATGAAGGCGCCGTCTCCGCACTTCACATCCAGAACGATGGCATCGCTTCCGGCAGCCAGTTTCTTGCTCATAATAGAGGATGCGATCAGGCTCATGTTTTCCACCGTTCCTGTTACATCCCGGAGCGCATAGATCTTCTTGTCCGCCGGCGTGATGTGTCCGCTCTGACCGATGAGGGCTATGCCGATCTCTGACACCTGAGCCGTAAATTCCTCAGGAGTCAACGTTGTCCGCATGCCGGGAATGGATTCCAGTTTATCGATGGTCCCCCCTGTAAAGCCCAGTCCTCTTCCGCTCATCTTGGCGATGGGCACGCCGCAGGCAGCGGCGATCGGCGCCGCGATCAGCGTCGTCTTATCACCCACGCCGCCGGTGGAATGTTTATCCACCTTTATGCCGGGTATGCCGGACAGGTCAGCCATGTCGCCCGAGGACTTCATGGCATCTGTCAGCTGGAACGTCTCCTCCCTGTCAAGCTTCTGGAAATAAATCGCCATAAGGAGGGCGGATGCCTGATAATCCGGTATGTCCCCTGCCGTATAACCGCGGACAAAGTAACGGATCTCCTGTTCCGTCAGTTTGCCCCCGTCCCGTTTTTTTATTATGATATCTTCCATATTCATTGGCGTTTACCTCAGTATTTCCTTCAGGAAACTGGATCCCACCGGTGTTTCCTTTACTCCCAGATAATCGGCGATGGTCTGTCCGCACTCGGCGAATGTGGGGCGGGTCCCCAAATCGATCCCTGGTTTTACGGGCTGCCCGGTCACGACGATAGGCACATACTCTCTGGTATGATCTGTTCCGGCATGAACCGGATCGTTCCCATGATCCGCAGTAATCATCAGAATATCCTCCGGCTTCAGCGCTTGCAGGATCTCCGGCAGACGGGCGTCAAATTCCATGATCGCCTTTCCGTAGCCGGAAGGATCCCTCCGGTGACCATACAGGGAATCGAATTCTACCAGATTCGTAAATATCAGTCCGGGAAAATCCATATTCATTGCCTCGATGGTCTTATCCACCCCGTCCATGTTGCTCACCGTATGGACGGATTTGGTACATCCTCTGCCGTTAAATATATCGTGGATCTTGCCCACGGCATAAACGGTCTGTCCCCCGTCGTTGATATGGTCCAGCAGCGTGGGTTCCGGCGGTGTGACGGAGTAGTCTCTGCGGTCGCTTGTCCGTGTGCGTTTCCCGTTTTCCTTTACATAGGGCCTTGCGATGACCCGGGCGCAAGCCCAGTCTCCTTTCAGCATATCCCGGGCAGTCTGGCACATCTCGTACAGGCGCTCCAGCGAAATGACGTCCGTATTGGCCGCGATCTGGAAAACACTGTCCGCAGAGGTATAGACGATGGGCTTTCCCGTCGCCTCGTGCTCATCGCCCAGGACTTCTATGATCTCTGTGCCCGACGCCGGATAATTGCCCAGAACCTCTGTGCCGATCGCCTTCTGGAACTGATCGATAAATTCCTTCGGGAACCCTTCCGGATAGGTCTTGAAGGGAACCATGGTCTCGATCCCCGCGATCTCCCAGTGACCGGTCGTCGTGTCCTTGCCGGCGGACTGCTCCCGCATCCTGCCAAAGGATCCCGTAAGGCTCGCTGCCGGGAGCGCAAGTTTCCCGCCGCATGCCCCTTCTACGTTGCCGAATCCAAGCTTCTGCAGGTTCGGGATCGCAAATCCTTCGGTATGCTCCGCCGCGTGGAGCAGTGTATCTGCACCCTCGTCGCCGTATTTCGCCGCGTCCGGCTCTGCTCCCACCCCGACGCTGTCCATGATCATAAGTATTACTCTCTTCATGCTTCATACCCCCTAAACACGAATCAGTAGATTTTCAGCGGCCTGCAGCCGAGATAATCCAGGGAAACAAGCCGGTACTGCACGCCGTCCATCATTCCCTGAAAGCCGTTTCGAAATGCGTCTTCTCCGTGGAGATGACCGTAAACGCACTGCCTGGCCCCATAGCGGGAAAGCAGCTCCGTAAATCCGGAGGGCTGCATTCGGTCGTTCGTCGGCGGATAATGGAGCGCACCGATAATATAGCCGGCGCCCATGCTCTTCGCTTCTTCCAGCGAAAACTTCAGCCGCAGCAGCTCCCGCTCGTAGATCTTGCGGTCATGCTCATCGAATCCCGCCGTTCCCGGGCAGATCCAGCCCCTGGTCCCGCATATCACCGCATCCGTTCCCTTTACAGGGTAGCAGTGATTCTGCAGGAATGTTATATCGTCGTACATACTGTTCAGTTTATTGATAGACGCCCACCAGAGATCGTGATTCCCCTTGGTGATGACTTTGTACCCCGGAAGTTCATGGATCCAGCGGAAATCCGCCATGGCCTCGTCCAGCCGCAGCCCCCAGGAAATGTCCCCGGGGATCAGCACCGTATCCTCCTGCGCTACCGTCTCCTCCCAGGCTGCCTTTACCCTTGCTGCATGATCCGCCCAGCGGGCGCCGAAAATATCCATCGGCTTTACGATCCGTTCGTCAAAGGACAGATGCAGATCACCGATTGCGTATATGCTCATTCATCGTCCTCCTGACGAAAGTGAAAATAACGATTGGATTCTTCCTCCGGCAGCTCTGTCACCCGATCCAGCTTCCGGCGGATCGCCCGCGTCCTGACGCCCACCAGGGACTCGAGACCGGCGCTTGCCAGGTCCAGATTCTTCTGGGTCCGGTCCAGCGCCGTCTCGAAGTTCGCGAACTCCGTCTTCACCGCGCCCAGCACCTGCCAGACCTCATCAGAATGCTGCTGTATCGCCAGTGTCCGGAAGCCCATCTGAAGGCTGTTCAGCAATGCCGCCATGGTGGTGGGACCGGCGATATTCACGCTGTAATCCCGCTGCAGCGTCTCGATCAGACCCAGCCGTATGACCTCGGCATAAAGCCCTTCAAAGGGAAGGAACATGATGCCGTAACCTGTGGTCCTCGGGGGCGCGATATACTTGTCACGGATATCCTTCGCCTCCCGCTTTATGGTCTGGGACAAAGCCTTCCTGGCCGATTCGATCCGGCTCTTATCGCCGCTCTCATAGGCGTCCATCAGATGGACATACGTATCCGCGGGAAACTTGGAATCTATGGGCAGATATACAGGATCCCTGCCGTCTCCCGGCAGCTTCACCGCAAACTCCACCACGTTATTGCCGATGCCCGCGGTGTTGACATTCTCCTCATACTGGTCCGGCGCCAGGATCTCCGCAAGGATGGAACCCAGCTGAACTTCTCCCAGTATTCCTCTCGTCTTCACGTTTGAGAGGATCTTCTTCAGGTCATCCACACCGGAAGCGATGCTCTGCATCTCGCCGATCCCACGGCTGATCTGATCCAGTCTCTCGCTGAGCTCCCTCATGCGCTGGCTCTGGATATCCGAAGCGGTCCGCTGGGTGTTGTACATCATGTTGCCGAACTGATCCAGGGAGTCATTCATCGCCCGTCCGGTTTCCGTACGGTATGCGCTGACTTCTCTCCGCAGATCCGCGAACCGGATCAGCGTAAACACAGAGACTGCAAGGGAAACAGCCAGCAAGATGATAAGGATGATTCCGGAAACACCCATCAGTCTTCGTCTCCGGAAGAGCCGTCCTCTTCCTCTTCATCATAGGCAGCTTTGCCGTAAACGTGAGGCTGCCGCCGCTGCCGGCGGACAAGTTCTCTCTCATCCACGCGCTCCATGCGGTTCAGACCCATGGCTTCTGCCTTCTCCTGTTCTTCTTCATCACTGCTGTCTTCTGCCGTATCAGCCTCAGCTGCGTCTTCCTCATCCAATTCCGGGATGTCGACGTCTTCTCCGTGGAACCGTTTATCATAACGTTCCAGAAGATCCAGCGATTCCGCCGTATTCTCCGTGCCGATCTGCACACCCTGCCAGGCAAACTGGAAATCCTTTACTTTTATCTGCTTCTTCCGGTACTGCTTCTGGTCGTTGATCTCGTAGAAATCTCCGTGCCGACCGCATAGAATGCTGAAATCATCCAGGCTGCGGATCAGCGCATCCTTCATCTTCGTGTAAAGAACCGCCTGCTCCCCGCCTGTTTCCGGTTCCAGGGCTTCCGCCTGTTCCTGCAGAACGTCCACGCTGGCGCGGATATCCCGGAACGCCTGAACGACCCCGCTGAAATCCACTTTTCTGAACAGCGAGACCTTTTTCCCAAGGGCGGTCGCCTCTGTCAGTGTCTGCTGATACCTGGGCAGGAGATCACCGAAATAACTGCCGATGATCTCCTCCCATTTTTTATCAAAATCCATAACTGTTCTCCGTTAAATGAGTCCGTCCGGTATTATCGTTTACCGGCCATCCTCCATCCCATCCAGCGCCTGGGCCAGGTCTGCAATGATATCGTCCACGTTCTCTATGCCCACAGAGAGACGGATCAGGTCCGGACCGACGCCGCTGGCAATGAGCTCCTCATCGGTGAGCTGCTGGTGAGTGGAATTCGCCGGGTGAAGGATGCATGTGTGAGCGTCCGCTACGTGGGTGGCGATGATCGCCAGCTTCAGGTGCTTCATGAACGCTTCTACTCCCGCTCTTCCGCCTTTTACGCCGAAGGAGATCACGCCGCATGTTCCCTTCGGCATGTACTTCTTCGCCCGCTCGTAATATTTATTGGAAGGGAGTCCCGGATAATTGACCCATGTCACTCTCTCATCATTATCCAGGAATTCCGCCACCTTCTGCGCATTGGAAACGTGACGGTCCATGCGGACTGCCAGAGATTCCAGTCCAAGGTTGAGAATATAGGAATTCATGGGAGACGGAATGGAGCCGAAATCTCTCATGAGCTGCGCGGTAGCCTTTGTTATATAAGCCCCTTCCTTACCAAATTTCTCAGCGTATGTGATGCCGTGATAGGATTCATCCGGCGTCGTCAGACCCGGGAATTTATCCGCATGGGCCATCCAGTCGAAGTTCCCGCTGTCTACGATGCATCCGCCTACGGTCGCGTCATGACCGTCCATGTATTTCGTCGTGGAGTGGGTGACGATATCCGCGCCCCATTCGATGGGACGACAGTTGATCGGCGTTGCAAATGTATTGTCTATGATCAGAGGAACACCGTGGGCGTGGGCTGCCTGGGCAAACCGCTCTATGTCAAATACGATCAGCGCGGGGTTTGCTATGGTCTCGCCGAACACAGCCTTGGTATTGGGCCGGAACGCCGCTTCCAGTTCTTCGTCAGTGCAGTCCGGATCAACGAATGTAAAGTCGATGCCCATCTTGCGCATGGTCACGTTGAACAGGTTGAACGTACCGCCGTAAATGGATGTGGATGCGATGACGTGATCCCCTGCTGTCGCTATGTTAAATACGGAGAAAAAGGACGCTGCCTGGCCGGAGCTTGTGAGCATGGCTGCAGTGCCTCCTTCCAGTGCGCAGATCTTGGCCGCCACGTTATCGTTGGTGGGATTCTGCAGTCTGGTGTAGAAGTACCCTTCCTTTTCCAGCGCGAAGAGTTTTCCCATCTCCTCGCTGGTGTCATACTTGAACGTCGTGCTCTGGATGATTGGAATCATGCGGGGTTCCCCGTTGCTGGGAGTGTATCCTGCCTGAATGCATTTTGTTTCCTGTTTCATACTGTACCCTCATTTCATATTAAATATATACTGCTAACATTTTATAACAATTCACTGTTTCTATAAATAGTTTTTGGCTATTTTTTTACATGGCCCTGGAGCAGATGGCTCGGCGAACCCTCTGATGATTCTCTTCCCCGGATCATCAGCGCGCCGATCACCGTCGCCGCAGGGACAACGAGACAGCATCCCATGCCGCTGACCGCAATAGATATCAATTCGTGAGCCAGTGACTTGCTGTTCAGGACGGCCGCGAAAGAATAATCGGATACGTACTGGATAAAAAGTGTCATATATTCAGCGATATAAATATAGAATATCGTATGAATTGACGTATTGAGCACCGCCCGGCTCACCCGGAAGGACGAGCGGATCAGTTCCTCCAGCGGCATCTCCCGGTTATTCTCCCGGATCTCATATATAGAAGAAATAATAGCCACAGCCGTGTCGATCACCGTCCCGATCAGCGCGATGATCATGATGCTGATCTGCAGCTGCAGCATGCTGATATCAATGTTGCGGGTATACCCTTCCGAATCTGTGATCTCATAGTTCTCCGGCGGGAACCCTGCGGCGTTTGCACCGTCCGCGAAGTACCAGACGACGGGCAGCAGTACAAGGATCACTGCCACAACAGATATGAAGGCGGCAAGGGACTTGATATTCACCCCGTTCTGGTAAAACAGCGTGACTGCTGTGATGACCACGCTGCATGCCAGTGTCGTCAGTATGGGCTGAGCGCCCCGGGTCATGAGGAACAGGGCGATCAGCAGCACAGCCGCATTCATCACAGTAGAAACGATAGAACGGGTCCCCTGATCCCCGCAGACCAGAAAAATCAGGATGATCAGAACTGCAAGCAAAATACCGAGTATCACTTCTCCGTCTCCTTTCCTTCCTCCTGTTCCTTTCGCCCGTACCACCAGACAGCGACAAAGGCAGAAATAGGTATGGCTGCGACGATGCTGATGCTCCCGGTCAGGAACCGGGCCAGCTCAAAGAACAGGTTATACCGGATGATCGTCCGGAACGCGATGCCATTTCTCATAAACAGGATAAACGCCGGGATGCAGGCAGCGATGTTTGTGAAAAACATCAGGTTGATCATGGTGCCCACCAGATCGTCTCCCACTGCCCGGCAGGAATCCACCAGGTCTCTGCGCCGGGGTTGGAGCCCGGTCTCCGCGATCTGGTCCACGGTCATGACCATGGTCACCACAACATCCATGACCGCTCCGAGGCAGCCGACCAGGACCTCCGACAGAAATATCATGTTCGCGTCGTTCTGTTCATAGGGTGTGATCAGGTAATCCATAAAATCATAATCCACTTTCCCGAAATGGATGACGATCCCGGCGACCGCTGTGGTAAAAGCGCAGGTGACCAGCGTCGCGGCAAGGGAGATCCACGTCCGTTCACTGCGTCCGTACATGAAGAACAAAAGCATGGCTGTGAAGAATATCGTCATGGGCACCGTTGCAGCGAGGATGTTCGTGCCCTTTGTGTACAGAAGGAGCACCCAGTAGAAGGCCAGCATATTCAGGACGAGACTTACAATCGTCAGAATTCCCCTTTTCCCGCCGGTCAGGAGAAACAATCCGAACAGGATGCTCAGGACCATGATGATATACGCATCCCGTTTGGTCCCGGCGATATTTCCGGTCAGACTGCCTCCGCTGCTCTTTAGGTTATCCACGAACACATAATCCCCCTGAGAATACCTGGTGTCGTAGACTTCCGACTTTCCATAGGTATTCGTCATCCGGATCTCCTGGCCGCGCCGGCTCCCGTTCTGCAGGACGCCGGTGACCGTCTGGCGATAGTACTTCTCCGGGTAGTTCCTCGTTCCGTCTGTCCCTGTTTTGGTCCTCAGATATTGATCTGTAACAGATGTGACCTTTGCGATACTGCGGTCGTACAGAAAACCGTCGTGAACGGTAAACAGGGTACAGGCGCCCACGAACAGGATAAAAATAAGCACTTTGATCAATAATGTCTTTTTACTCATGTGGCTATTATAGTCCCGCTCCAATAGGAATGCAAACGCCCCGGCGCAACGCCGGGGCATAATGGACGATTAATATTTACTGTTATTTTCCGAAAAGAGCAAGGATATCCGCGTCGTCGATCTCAGGTCCCTGGTTCTCCTCTTCTTCTGCAAATCCCCGGATCAGCCAGGGAGATGCCGGCTGAGCTGTAAACAGATACTCAAGCTGCCTCGGCTCGCGGGGCTCACGGATAAACACATGATCGGTCAGAGGAGGCTGGACTGTAAAGAGATACTCAGGATCCAGCTCTTCGATCATGACCTGATATGTCCTGCCAGGCTGTACAGCGAACAGGTACTGGAGAGCCGTCGGGTCTTCTGCAGGTTCTTTCGGTACAGCCACAGGTTCCTCTGCCCGCGAATATCCGGGCTGCAGCTCCTGCTGGATGGCATGGAACGGGATGACGTCCATAGCCGGAGGCGCGGGAGGATCGTAATCTGGCTGCAGTTCCTTCTGTATCACAGCGAAGGGGATGAGGTCCATGGATCCTCCGCGAACATCGGAAGGGTTCTCCTCCGCTCCCGCAGGCGCAGAAGAACGGCCAATCAGGACTTTGATCCCCTCTACATAGCCCTGGAATCCCATACCTGTGATGGTTGCCAGCGCCGCCCTGCGGATATAGGACACCTGACGGAATGCTTCTCTCTCGTCTACATGGGATATATGCACTTCAACCGTTGGGATTGCAACCGCCTTGACCGCGTCCAGCAGCGCAACGCTTGTATGAGTGTAAGCGCCGGGATTGATCACGATGCCGTCATATACGCCGTAGGCTTCCTGTATGGCGTCCACCAGGTCCCCCTCGTGATTGGACTGGTAAAAGTCCACATCCACATCGAGAGCCGCCGCGGCTCCCTGAATAAAGTGAATCAGGTCCTGATAACTCTTCTGTCCGTAAATATCCGGTTCCCGAATGCCCAGCATGTTAAGGTTCGGACCGTTCATGACAAGTATTTTCATCAATCCAGCTCCTGATTATTATCGATGAAGAAATCGCTCCACCGCTCGTAGGCGTCTTTCCGCTCCGCGTACATCTGGTCCAGCGGCGTGGTCAGAGACAGGGGTCTGCCGTTGGTCTCCAGCTTGTCCGGATCCCGCTTGACCCAGATCACTACGCCGTTCTGCCGGGCGATATCGTGGTTGATTTCTCTTTTTATGATGCCGCCTCCCGCCGCGATTACGACACCCTGGCGCCGGCAGGCCAGATCGAACATCTGCGTCTCTATGCTGCGGAAATAATCTTCGCCTTTATTCTTAAAGATCTCAGGGATGCTGCATCCCTCATGCTCCTCGATCATCTCATCGATGTCCAGGAATTCCTTTCCATCCTTCTCTGCCATTTTCCTTCCCAGGAATGTCTTACCCGCTCCCGGCATGCCGATCAGGATGGTGTTCTTGGTCTCGTCCAGCACCTCGTTGACCACGTCGCGGATCTCGCTGCGGTCGCAGTCTGTACCCTCAAAGAGCATGCTGGCCTGCCATGCCTGGGCTACCAGCATGTCCAGTCCTCCGGCGCTGGGTATGTCCTTCTTCATGGCTGAAAGTACAAGCTTGGTATTATGGGGATTGTAGATCACATCCACAACGCCCCGCAGGTTTTTAAACCCGTAGAGGCTGATGGGCGAAGAAAGATTATCCGGGAACATGCCCACGGGCGTGGTATTTACGATGATATCCGCGTCGTAATGCTTGTCCAGATTGTCGTAGTTATCCGGACCGCTGCGGCTGATGATAACGATCTCCCGAGCGCCCAGATCAGCGAGTACGGTGCGCACGGTCAGAGAAGCGCCGCCGCTCCCCAGCACAAGGCACTTCCGCCCGCCGGGATCGATCTGGTTCTCTTCCATAAGGTAGCGGAAACCGAAGTAATCGGTGTTGTAGCCGTGGAGTTTTCCGTCTTCTTCCCGGACCACTGTATTAACACAGCCGATCCGGACACTCTCGCTGGAAACCTCGTCGCACAGCTCCATGACCTTTTTCTTATATGGGATCGTCACGTTGAACCCCTGGAATTCTCTGTCCGCCAGCAGCGCCGGCAGACCTGCCTCTTCCGTCTCACAGAGAACATACTCATAATCACCGAGTTTGCTGTGAATCAGAGGAGAAAAACTGTGTCCCAGTCTCTCCCCGATCAGCCCGAACTTAGCCATGGATCATTCCCTCCGTTCCATAATACCACTCTGATAATTTCGGCTCACTTCCATGGTCCGGGAAAAAAGTTCCCGGATGTAAGGCGCCATCGCTTCCCCGGCCTGTCTGCTCACTGCGTCAAGTTTCTCCTGCTCCCTGGAAGAGTCCAGGATCTGTATTCCGTGCTCCCGTTTGTACTCCGCAATGGATGACGCGATCTCCATCCTTCTGATGAAGAGCTCCACCAGCTTTCTGTCAACCGCGTCTATTTCTTTTCTGTAATCGCTGAGATCCATAATACCTCATTAAACCTCATTATAGCTGCCCAGATAACGAAGATCCTCGCTGATCTGCTCCGTCTGGTTCATCAGGCGGATGAACTTGTCCGAGTATGCCTCCGCCTCAATGTCGAAATAGAAGCGGTAAACAAAGTCCCGGTCGGGAATGGGTCTCGACTCCAGTTTGCTCATGTTGATGTCCAGCGTATACAGCCTGGAAAGCACGCTGTACAAGGCGCCGGGCTTATGGGCAACAGAGAGCAGAAGGCTCGTCTTGTTCGCTCCCGGATAGATCTCCAGTTTCTTGCTGATGCAGATGAACCGGGTGTAATTATTGCCGTTGTCCTGCACGGATTCCTCTATACAGTTCAGACCATAGAGCTGTCCGGATTCCAGTGACGCGAGGGCTGCCACGTCCTTCCGATCCGATTTGGCGACCATCTCCGCCGCAACTGCGGTGTTGGGGCACTCTGTGACCTTTAAATCGGAGAAGTTCTTCAGGTAATCCTCGCACTGCAGGATCGCCTGTTCATGAGAATATATCTCATGGATGTCCCCAATGCGCACGCCGGGTTTGGCCAGCAGGCAGTGGTTGATCTTCAGCCGTACGCTGCGTACGATATAACAGTTGTATTTCGCCATCAGGTCGTAAATAGAGTTTACAGAACCTGCCGTGCTGTTCTCCAGCGGCAGTACGCCGTACTGGCACAGTCCCTGGTCTATGGCGGCGAATACACCGTTGAAGTTCTTCATATAGAGGATCTTCGGCATGGAAAACAGCCGGTCGCATGCCTGCTGCTGATACGCTCCCTGCACGCCCTGGCACGCGACCACAGCCCGTTCCGGAAACACCTTGGGTGTATTCTTCTGGGCCTCGCGGATCGACTTGACAAGCGGCGTGTCCTCTACGACAACCTTGCGCTGGTGATCACGGGAAAGCTCACTTATTGTATTGTACATCAATTTTTCGTAAGTTGCCATATCTTCCGGCGCATTCTGGGTGATTTCCTCCCGGCGCGCCCTCTCCCCGATGAGGTCCTCTATGGGCAGTCCCTCTGCCTGGCGGAGTTCTGCTTCTTTCTGGGCCAGGTCAAGGCGTTCCTCGAGCTTTTTCATGATTTCCTGGTCAACGGCGTCGATCCTGCTGCGATAGTCACTGATTTCCTTATTTGCGCTCATTTTTTGTTCTCCTCTGTTTATTCTTTGATTATTATCTTAACTTATTTCTTATATAATGAAGTCACCGATGGCGATCGCTGCCGCTGCCTCCACACAGGGGACCGCCCGGGGCACGATACAGGGATCATGCCTCCCGGTGACAACCATCTTTACGCTGCTCTTCTTTGAATAACTGATGCTGTCCTGTTCTTTTCCTATGGAGGGCGTCGGTTTAAACGCCACGCGGAATACGACGGGCATTCCGCTTGTTACACCTCCCAGGATCCCTCCGTGATTATTCGTCACTGTTTCTACTTTTTCGCCTTTATAGCAGAAAGCGTCGTTATTTTCACTTCCACGGATCCTGGCTGCGTTGAATCCTCTGCCGAACTCGATTCCCTTGACTGCCGGGATGGCGAATACCGCCGCGGCGATCCGGTTTTCCATACCGTCGAACATGGGATCCCCGATGCCCGCAGGCATACCTGTGACCGTGCATTCTATGATGCCCCCCACAGAATCCTGGTCTTCTCTCGCGCGGTCGATCTCGCCCCAGGGATCCTCCCGGTTTCCGCCGATCTCCAGGATGCGGGCCTGGATCCTTATCCCCTTCGCCTCCAGAGCCTGGATAAATATGCCTCCGGCAATGCATAGGGGCGCTGTCAGCCGCCCGGAAAAATGCCCGCCGCCCCGGTAATCCTCATATCCTCCATATTTGATATGGGCAGCGTAATCCGCGTGTCCCGGCCTCGGGATATCCTTCATCTGCTCATAATCCCTGGAGCGGGTGTTATCATTCATGATCACTGCCGTCACCGGTGTGCCGCAGGTCACACCGTCCCGGATTCCTGCCAGGAATGTCGGCCGATCACTTTCTTTTCTCGGCGTTGAATACCGGTTCCGACCCGGCGCCCGCCGGTCCAGAAAAGCCTGCAGCGCGTCCATATCCACAGCAAGCCCTGCCGGAAGACCGTCGATATTCACGCCGATAGCCGGTCCGTGGGACTCTCCGAAGATAGAAACGATGATTCTGTTTCCAAACGTTGATGACATAACTACCTCATTTCTTCCGCTCTCAGGTTCTCCGCCATTCCCTTCTCCTCCATGACCTGGAAGAATCCGGGATAAGACTTGCGGACCGCTTCGCTTCCAGAAACGTTCACGGGATTCCTGCATACCAGCGAAGCGATAGCTTCCATCATGGCGATCCGGTGGTCGCCGAAGGAGTCACATGCTCCGCCCTCCAGCGGTCTGCCGCCGGTCCCCTGGATCGTCATGCCCTCCGGTTCTTCGGTAATGTCTGCTCCAAGGGCTTTCAGGGATGCGCAGATCGACCGGATCCTGTCGCTTTCCTTCATGCGGAGGCGAAGACCGTTGACGATCCTCGTCGTGCCTTCCGCAACAGCCGCTGTCAGTGCAACAGCCGGCGCCAGATCCGGTATTTCTGAGATATCGACAGTGATTCCATGAAGATGCGACGGTTCTGCAGTGATCTCTCCCTCCGACCATAATACCGAAGCGCCGAAATCCTTCAGCACATCCGCGATCCGCCGGTCTCCCTGCATAGAATGGGGATTCAGCCCTCTTACGGTCACAGCCTCGCTGCCGATGGCGCCGGCTGCAAGCCAGAAGGCTGCGCCGGACCAGTCGCCTTCCGTGATAACCCGCTCCGGACCCTGGTAATGCTGATTCCCCGGGATCTCATATGTCCGCCCGCTCTCGCGGACTTCCTGCTCGATTTGTATCCCGAACTGCTTCAGCACATCCAGCGTAATGTCGATATAAGGCGATGACTGGAGTTTCCCCGTGACGACCAGAGTGCTCTTTTTCTTCAGGAGAGGCAGCGCCAGGAGAAGCCCTGTGATAAACTGGGAGGATACGTTTCCCGGGAGCATATACGTCCCCGGCGTTAACTGCCCTTCAATAGTAATAGGTGAAACACCCGGTTCGCTGAGAGAACATCCGTGAACGGTCAGTTCATCTCTCAGGGGATCCATGGGCCGCTCCGCCAGTCTGCCCTGCGTCAGGAACCGGGCCTTAGTTCCCAGAGCCCCTGCCAGGGGGAGCAGAAACCGCAGCGTAGATCCGCTTTCGCCGCAGGGAAGCGTGCATATGCTGTCTGTTTCCGGGGCGCTGGCAGTGAGGCCTTTGTTCCCGGACCGACCCGAAAGAGAAGGCTCCAGCGCCGCCAGGCATTTTCTCGTTGCCTCGATGTCCTCGGAAGCGAAATCACACACCACACTGCAGGGTGTTTCAGAAAGGGCTGCGGCGACCAGCTGGCGATGAGCGTAGGATTTGGACGGAATGATGTCGATCGATATGCTCATCGTCCTTCTCCGTTCATCTGCTCCGGCCCGCATTTTTCAAGGACAGCCGTCTTGGCTGCCTTGCCGTCTGCCAGAAGCTTCTCCAGCTGCTCACGATCTTCGTCCCGCAGAGCGTTCTCGTATTCCTGCAGAGACGAGATCAGCCGGTGGATCTCCTGCATCAGGTTGTCGCGGTTTTCAAGAAAGAGTTCGGACCACATCTTCTCATCCAGGTAAGCGACCCGGGTGAAGTCCTGATAACTGCCCGCTGAGATCATCTGGCTGTCCACGAGAGCTGTATCGCTCTTTATAAATCCATTGGACACCACGTGGGGCATCTGGGATGTGAAGGCGATGACCCGGTCATGCTCCTCCGGCGTAGTAACGCCGACTCTGCCGAAGCCCGCCGTCATGATCATCTTCTTGACCTTCTCCATCAGCTCCATATTGTCGCATTTCTCCGGAACCAGGATAAAGGGCGCGTTGCGGAAAAGATCCTCGGAACTGTATTTGAACCCGCCCCGCTCTTTTCCTGCCATGGGATGGCCGCCCATATAGATCAGCCCGTATTTCTCCGCCGTCTGGAAGTTATGGCGGCATACATATCTCTTGGTTCCGCAGCAGTCGATCGTGATCGTGCGCCTGTCGATCTTCGGCGCGTTTTCCGTAAACCACGCGACGGCGCTGTGAGGCGTGACCGCGATGAGAATCAGGTCGCATTCCCCGATCGTACGGTCATCCAGTTCCCCGTCGATTGCCTCCGCCATCAGAGCAAACTGCTGGACAAGCTCGTTTGTATCCTTCCCGTAAACCGTGGCCCCCGCTTCCTTATATGCCTTAGCAAGGGAGCCGCCGATGAGTCCAAGTCCTACGATACCAACAACCATAATATCACCTCATTCCTTCCGAATCTTTTCTCTATTGTACCACTTCGCGGATCCTGCGGACCTTCTGCATCGTATCGTCGAACTCCGCCGGCGTCAGTGACTGAGCTCCGTCGCACAGCGCCATGGGCGGATTGTTGTGGACCTCGATCATCAGACCGTCGGCGCCTCCGGCTGTGGCTGCCATTGCCATTGGCTCCACCAGGTCCGAATGGCCGGTAGCGTGACTGGGGTCGACGATGACCGGCAGATGGGTCAGCTTGTGGAGCACCGGGATCACGGACAGATCCAGGGTATTTCTGGTGTAGGTCTCGAATGTCCGGATACCTCTTTCGCAGAGGATGATGTTTTCGTTTCCGTTGGACATAATGTACTCGGCGCTCATGAGCAGCTCCTTGATGGTATTGGCCAGGCCTCTCTTCAGGAGGATCGGCTTCTTCAGCTTGCCCAGTTCCTTCAGCAGTTCAAAGTTCTGCATGTTCCGCGCGCCGACCTGGATCACATCCACATCCTCGAAGAGTTCCAGATGATCCTGGTTCATGATCTCAGTGACAATCGGCAGACCGGTGACCCGCTTCGCCTCCATCAGCAGCCGCAGTCCCTCCGCCTTCAGTCCCTGGAAATCATAGGGGGATGTCCTGGGCTTGAACGCGCCGCCCCGGAGCAGCGTAGCCCCGGACTTCTTCACCGCCTCTGCGACCTCTATGATCTGGTCCTCCGTCTCTACCGAGCAGGGTCCTGCGATAACCGCGAAGTTCCCGCCGCCGATCTTAACGCCGTTCACGTCCACGATGGTATCTTCCGGATGGAACTTCCGGTTGGACTTGCGGAAGGGTTCCGAAACCAGCGCCACGTGATCCACGATATCCAGCAGTTCCAGCATCTCCACATCGATCTTGCTGATATCGCCGATCAGTCCCAGCACCGTCTGGTCCCCGTCCTGATATTCCGTGACCCGGAGCCCCTGATCTTCGAACCACTTGATCAGCATCCTTTTCTGTTCTTCTGTTGTACCTGCCTTTAAAACCGTAATCATTTTCTTCTCCTCCGTATAATGATTTTCCCGCGGCTGCTCGTGACGAAAAAAACGCCCCGCAGCGTCTTGCTGCGGGGCTCCGATTAACATAATCTTCCGAAAGCACTCCAGACCTTATCTCGATCCTTGCAGCAAAACGTCCTTCTTCTTGTTAAAGAAAAAGTAGTAATAATAATATTCTGCTGCAAATGCGAAATTCATCATTGTCTGATCCATGCCTTTCTTTTATTACTCTACAACCATAACATATGGTTTTGGGGAAATCAAGCATTTTTAACAATGTTTTTTGTTGTTTTTTGTTCTTTATAACAAAGCCTTGACCGCCCCTTATTCCTCATTCCTGTATTTCACCGTCTTGATGATCTGGATCACCACCGTAGGCAGGAAAGCAAGCAGCCATACCCATCCCAGCAGATGAGGATCCAGCGGTGTGATGCTGAACAGGTGAGAGAGGAACGGAACGAGAAGGAGCAGATGCAGGAGCAGCGCCCCCAGCACGAAAGCCCCGATCGTGTAAATGTTGCTTGTCAGCCCCAGCTTGAATATGCTCTCTCTTCCCCTGCAGTTGAACCCGTGCCACAGCCGTGCGAGACACAGCGTGGAGAATGCCATGGTGGACGCCGTCACGCTTCCCAGCTTGACGCCGTCCGCCGCTACGCCGTCGATGCCGGCACCCAGGCCGATGGTATATGCCGCAATCGTCGCCGCCGCAATGAGGATGCCGTAAACGCAGACTTCCTTCAGTGTCTGACCGTTCAGCACCGACTCGTCCCGCGGTCTCGGTTTGTCGTGGATCAGCGCCGGATTGGAAGGCTCCATGCTGATGGCCAGTGCCGGCAGGCTGTCTGTGATCAGGTTGATAAACAAAAGCTGCACTGCCGTAAAGGGCATGGGCAGTGCCATCAGGGAGGCATAGAGGACCGCGATGATCCCCGCCGCGTTGCCTGACAGCAGGTACTGGATGGCATTCTTTATATTGGCATAGATGTTTCTGCCGTTCAGCACAGACTTGATGATCGTGGCGAAGTTGTCGTCCGTCAGAATCATGGACGCGGAGTCCTTGGCCACTTCTGTTCCCGTAATGCCCATAGCCACGCCCACATCGGCGCTCTTCAGCGCCGGTCCGTCATTGACGCCGTCGCCGGTCATGGCTACGATAGATCCCTTCTCCTGCCAAGCCCGGACGATCCGGATCTTATTATCCGGGGAAACACGGGCGTACACCGATATATGCTCCAGCTTCTCGCTGAGCTGATCCTCGCTCATCTCGTCCAGCTCCGGCCCGGTAACTGCCAGATCCCCTTCCTTCATGATGCCGATCCTCCGGGCAATGGCGGAAGCCGTGACTTTATGATCCCCGGTGATCATGATCGGCTTGATTCCCGCAGCGATGCAGTCCTGCACCGCCTGGGCCGACTCCGGCCGGGGCGGATCCACCTCAGCCATGAGTCCCAGGTATTCCAGATCGAATTCTTCGTTCGTCGTCAGCTGGATATTGTCATCATAGACCTTGCGTGCAAAGGCCAACACCCGCAGGCCGTCGTTAGAAAGGTCGTAATTCTGTCGGGCGACCTGCTTCTTTTCCTCCTCCGTCAGATTGACCGCCCTGGCCAGGATCACGTCCAGGGCGCCCTTGGTATACATGACATACTTGGGCCCGATCTTGTGCAGCGTGCTCATAAGCTTCCGGTCCGAATCAAAGGGGACCTCGCTGCGCCGCCACAGGTCTTCCATAACCTGATCGTAGTCATCCCTCTGGGTTTTATAGTATGCAACAAAGGCTGTCTCGGTGGGATCTCCCACAAGCTGGCCTTCTGCCTCCCGGGTATCGTTGCACAGGATGGATGCCCGGAGCATCTCCTCCCTGCCGTCCTTCCAGGGCAGCTCGTGCTCTACGGTCATGCGGTTCTGAGTCAGTGTTCCCGTCTTATCGGAACAGATGACAGAAACACATCCCAGGCCCTCCACTGCCTCCAGCTGCTTGATGATCGCGTTGTGTTCCGCCATGCGGGACGTACCGATAGCCAGCGATATGGTGATGATAGACGTCAGCGCCTCCGGGATCGCCGCTACTGCCAGAGCTACGGCAAAGAGCATGGCGTCCAGCACCGGCATGCCCCGGTAAAGGCTCAGACCCAGCACCGCGAGGCAGATCAGGATGATGCCGATGGAAAGCCGCTTGCTGAAGTTATCCATGGTGATCTGCAGCGGCGTTTTGCGCTCACTGGTGTCGTTCATCAGTCCCGCGATGCGGCCCAGCTCCGTCCTGGGTCCGACGCCGGTGGTGATCACCGTTGCCCGGCCGTAAGTAATCAGCGTTCCGGAGAATACCATGTTTTTCTGATCCCCAAGTGCGACCTTCTCCTCATCTATCAGTTCGTCGCTCTTTTCCGCCGCCTCTGACTCGCCGGTCAGGGCGCTCTCATTGACCTTCAGGGAATAAATCTCTATGATGCGTCCGTCTCCCGGCACCACATCTCCCGCTTCCAGCAGGAAAATATCCCCGCAGACCAGTTCCTCGGAAGGAATGACAAGATGCTGTCCGCCCCGGATTACCTTGGCCGTGGGGGAGCTGAGCTTCTTCAGACTTTCCAGCGATTTCTCCGCCTTGATTGTCTGAACCGTGCCCAGGATGGCATTCATGATCAGCACGGCGATGATGACCACCGTGCTCTCCATGCTCCCCGTCGCCGCTGAGATCAGAGCCGCCACGATCAGGATGATCACCAGAAGATCCTTAAACTGCTCCGCGAAGATCTGCAGCTTGCTTTTCTTCTTTTTCTCCTGAAGCTTATTGCTGCCGTATTTGTTTCGGCTGCTCCGGATCTGATCCTCGCTAAGGCCGTCTTCCCAGCTGACTGGCTGGACCGGGACCGGGTGCTGCTCCAATTTCCGCCCTTCCGAGAAAACTTCCCCCCCGCCGACTGCCTGCGCTGTGCCCTGCGGCTGTGTAGAGCCTTTCTCCCCGCTGACCTGCTGGGCTGTGCCCTGCCCCTGCGGCTGCCTGCAATAGCCGAACTCCAGCATGATCTTTTCCGGTGTCTTGTTATAGTAGCTCATTCTTCCCTCCTGCTGTTTCCCCGATCGTCATGCCTGCCGGGCAAAATAAAAAGACTCTCAGGGCAATAAAAATATTGTCCTAAAAGTCTTGCCGTTTCAAGTAAACGCAGGCATATCCCGGAGCCTTCGGCGCTGAGATTCTGCCTGCGCTGAGATTCTGCTCGCGCCGGCATCCTGTGCCGCCTGCTCCCTGCCGTGTATTGACGCTGATTACTACTGCACCGGACGACTATGTACTGCACGGAAATTTCTGTGATCTACCTGATATCCCTGCGATGAATTGATTGGCTCTGCACTGCGTCCGATCCAGCCAGCTACTCCCCTTTAGTAATGGATGCTGTTCTTCTGTTGTAAGCATGATAGCACGAAAAAATCCCCAGTGCAAGGGAAATTATTTCAGGTGAGAGATCACTATTTCAGGACGTTACTTTCAGGAGCCGACAGAGGGATTGCTAAGAAAATCTTTGGATCCCGTGGCAACGCTGCCAGCTAAATGACGGGATCGTGTATTTTCACCGGTCGGATAGCTGTATCGCCACGAATCTCCGTGGTTTTCGTGGCGATTCGATCCGGCATGCGGGCAAGTCCCTGGTTTTCACCATCGGGGTGGCTGTATTACCACGGATCCCCGTAGTTTTCGTGGTGATT